>JBIPOQ010000019.1:0-18330 GCA_044379055.1 Myxococcota bacterium | reverse complement strand
CGCGCGCCTCGCCCCCGGCGCGCCGCGCGAGCGCATGCAGCGCTTCTACATGGAGAGCATCCAGACCGATCCGCGCGCGACGCTCGTCGACCTCGAGGCCTGCCGCGCCTTCGCGCGGAGCGCGGAAGTCCGCGCGAGCGAGCGAGCGGACGTGGCGAGCGCGGGCCACGCCCTGCGCTCGCGGGCTCCCGTCGCGACCCTGATCGCCTGCGGCGAGGCCGAGCCCGACGCGGATCGCGCGGCGGGGAAGGGCCTCGCCGAGCGCCTCGGCGCGCGACACGAGACGGTGCGCGAGGGCGCGAGCCTGCTGCCTCTCGAATGCCCGGCGGCCCTCGCGAACGAGATCCTCCGCCTGCTGGAGGCCGCATGACGATCTCGGGCCAGATCGCGGTCGTCGGCGTCCACGAATACGAGAGCCGCTTCGCGCCGGACAAGACCGAGTTCCAGATCATGGCGGAGTGTGCGCGGGAGGCGCTCGCGGATGCGGGGCTGACGCTCGCCGACGTCGACGGCCTGCTCGGCGCGTCGATGACGATGGGCGCGATGGGCATGGTCCAGCTCGCCGAATACCTGAACATCAAGCCGCGCTACCTCGACGGGAGCAACATCGGCGGCTCGTCCTTCGTCGGCCACGTCGCCCACGCCGGCGCCGCGATCCGGGCCGGCCTCTGCGAGGTCGCGATCATCCTCTACGGCAGCAAGGCCGCCTCCGACGCGATGGCGATCGGCACCGGCGACGCGAGCGGCCGCGACCCCGGCTCCGCCTTCGTCTCGCCCTACGGCATGACGCTCGTCTCGTCCTACGCGATGGTCGCCGCGCGCCACATGCACGAGTACGGCACGAAGCCCGAGCAGCTCGCCGACATCGCCGTCTCGACGCGCCACCACGCGAGCCTGAATCCCCAGGCCAAGATGCGCAAGCCGATCACCCGCGACGAGGTTCTCTCGAGCCGGATGATCGCCGACCCGCTGCATCTGCTCGATTGCTGCATCATCAGCGACGGCGGCGGCGCCCTCGTCGTGACGAGCCTCGAGCGCGCGAAGGACCTGCGCCGGCGGCCCGTCGTCGTCCGCGGAAGCGGTGAAGCCGTCGCCCACCGCGAGATCGGCTCGCCGGACCTGCTGACGATCGCCGCGAAGCAGTCCGGGGCCCAGGCCTTCGCGATGGCCGGCATGACGCCCGCCGACATCGACTTCTGCACGATCTACGACTCGTTCACGATCACCGTCCTCGTGACCCTCGAGAACCTCGGCTTCTGCAAGCGCGGCGAGGGCGGCGCCTTCGTCGAGAACGGCGCCCTCGGCCTCGGCGGAAGGCTCCCCGTCAATCCCGACGGCGGCGGCCTCTCTTCGAATCATCCCGGCATGCGCGGCATCTTCCTCGTGATCGAGGCCGTGCGACAGCTGCGCGGCGGCCTCGGCGCCCGCCAGGTCGAGGGCGCCGAGATCGCCCTCGCCCACGGCACCGGCGGCTACCTCGGCCTCATGCACAGCGGCTGTACGCTGATCCTCTCGAAGGACTGACGCGCTCCAAGGACCCGACATGACGAGCCCGACCCCGCAGAAGCCCGATCCGAAGTACAAGCGACCGCACGTCGATTGGGAGTCGCGCGCCTACTGGGAAGGCGCAGGACGCGGCGAGCTCGTGCTGCAGCGCTGTCGGGCCTGCGGCGTCGTCCAGCATCGGCCGCGAGGGCTCTGCGTGTCGTGTCTCTCCGACGCGATCGAGCATTTCGTCGCGAGCGGGCTCGCGACCGTCTACACCTTCTCGATCGTCCGCCAGAACCAGATGCCCGAGTTTCGCGAGGCCGTGCCCTACGTCATCGCCTACGTCCAGACCGACGAGGGGCCGCAGCTGCTGACGAACATCGTCGGCTGCGCGCCCGAGGCGGTCTCGATCGGCCTGCGCGTGCGGGTCGACTTCGTCCCCGTCGAGGCGGATGCCCGCGCCGGGACCCCGATCGACGCCCCGCTCGCGGTTCCGCGATTCGTGCCCGCATGATCCTCGATCTGCATTCGCATTCGATCGCCTCCGACGACGGGCGCGCCAAGGTCGAGAACTACTGCCAGTGGATCGAGCGACGGAGGCTCCCCCTCGACGGCTTCGTCCTGACCGAGCACCGCCAGTTCGACGACGCCTCCGACTACCGTGCCCTCGAGGACCGCTTCGGGCTCCTGATCCTGAAGGCGTCGGAGGTCGAGACCGAGTACGGCCACGTGCTGGTCTTCGGCGTCAACGAGGACCTGCGCGCCGCCTTCGACTTCGCGCGCATCGACAATCGGCTCGAGGTCGTGCTCGAGCAGGCGAAGCGCTGCGGCGCCGTCGCCGTGCCCTGCCATCCGGGCCGGCCGAAGGTCGGCCTCTGCGCCCACTGGGAGACCCGCGGGCCCGTCGCCGGCGTCGCGATCGTCGAGACCCTGAACGGCGGGAGCCGCGAGGGCGAGAAC
Organism: Myxococcota bacterium; assembly: GCA_044379055.1. Lineage (GTDB taxonomy): Bacteria > Myxococcota_A > UBA9160 > UBA9160 > UBA4427 > UBA4427. The sequence goes on along the minus strand of JBIPOQ010000019.1, from coordinate 15,882 downwards.
GAGCTCGCGGAGCGCTACGCCGAGAGCCAGGGCTGGGGCCGCATCGGCGGCTCGGACTCCCACATCGTGAGCCACATCGGGCGCTGCGCGACGCGTTTCGACGAGACCTTCTCGGACATCGACGGTCTCGTCGCCGCCCTGTCCGGGGGCCGCTTCGACGCCTGCCGGGTCGCGGCGCCCGACGCGCTCCCGTAGAGTCCGTGCCGCAGACTCTCCCTCATTCCGAGGCCCGCGCATGAACGCCGCCGAAATCAAAGCCCGCTTCACCGGCTCCGTCTTCGACGAGATCGACCTCGACGTCGACGCCGAGTCCCTCGTCGACTACGCCCTCGCCTGCGGCGAGACCGATCCGAAGTACACGGACCCGGCCCATCCCGATTTCCAGGCCGTCCCCAACTACCCGACCCGCATCCACGGCACGCGTCAGCTCCCGCAGGACTTCCCGGTCGAGATGCAGCGCTGCTTCGACGCCGGCAAGTCCGTCGTCGTCCACGGCCCGGTGCGCGCGGGCGAGAAGATCACGGGCCGGAGCGAGATCGCCGACATCTACGAGAAGACCGGCCGCAGCGGCAGCATGCTCTTCATCGTCCACCGCATGAGCTTCTACGGCCGCGGCAACGTCCCGCTCGCGACCGTCGACTGGCGCCTCGTGCAGCGGGAGTTCAATCCGTGAGCCCCTCGACCCCGACGAACACGCCCCGCGCCTTCGAGCAGATCGAGTTCGGCGAGGCGCTGCCCGACTACGCGCCGGACGTCTCGCTCCCGAACGTGAAGCGCTTCGCGAAGGCGGCCTCGATGATGGCCGGCCGCTTCATCGACCACGAAGAGGCGCGCCAGGCCGGCCTGCCCGGCGCGATCGTCCCCGGCATCATGAGCCAGGGCATCCTCGTCGCCCTGATCCACCGCTGGCTCCCGAACGCCCAGGTCCTCTCCGTCGACACCGTCTTCCGCGCCACCGTCCTCGTCGACTCCCAGCCGGTCGCCCGGGGCGTCGTCACCGACATCGACGAGTCGACGCGCGTGATCGAGGTCGACCTGATGCTCCAGAACGAGCGCGGCGAGACCCCGGTCGTCGGCACCGCGCGCCTCACGGTCTAGCCGCCGGGGCGCTCCGCGCTCCGCTCGAACGGCAGCGTTCGCAGGTAGGCATCCCGCGCCGCCTCGTCCTCGAAGACGCCGATCCGCAGCCCGCGCGACCAGCCGAGCGGGCGAACGAGATCGACGGGGCGACCGCCGATCTCGACCAGCACGAATTGCCGCGCGTGCTCGGCGGCGAAGACGCGCCAGGCCTCGCGAGCGCCCTCGTCGAGCACCGCATGGACCCCGAAGCGCTCGACCGACGAGACCCCGTCGTCGCCCTCGCCGCCCTCGCTCGCGAGCTCGACGAACGCGACTGCCTCCGGTGCGATCCGCAGCGCGGGCTCGTCCGCCCCCCGGATCGTCACGACGTCGCCACCCGGAAGCTCGATCCGCCGCTCGGCACAGGCGTCGCAGTCGAGGGCCGGCGGCCCGAGCAGCGGATCGATGTCGAAGGGATCCGACGGCGCGGGATCGACGAGCTCGACGGGCCGGAGCGCGAGGCCCGGCTCTTCCTCGCAGGCCGAGAGCGCGATCGTGAGACCGAGCAGGAAGGTCAGACCGGTCAGGCTCCCCAGCGAGAGCCAACGGAGCCAGCGGGACGATTCGCATCGGGACATCTCGATTCCTCCACGATCCGCGCCGGGCGGATCCCCTCTCGTACCCAGGACGACGACGACGGCCGACCGGTTCGCCCGCTCAGTCCGGCGACACCGGAACGCCATCTCGGACGACCGCAATGAACTCGTGGATCCGGAATCGATCCCAGGGCACCGGCGCGAGCAGGGCCGGCGTCGGCCCGCGCCCGACGGGCACGACGTTCGGCGTGACCTCGACCCGATTCGGCAGCAGATGCTGGCCGAAGACCCGCGTCGGATGCGGAATCCGCGGCCCCTCGATCAAGACCTCCGCGTACACGTCGAGCCCGGGTCGCCCCGCATACTGTGCACGGATCTCGGCGATCCGCGTCCGGACCTTCGCGAGAGCCGTGAACTGGGCGATCTGGAGCATCCGGCGCTGGGCCTCGAGAGCGATCCGCTGGGCCACCGAGGGGGAGACGGACGTCCGGACGACGCTGCCGCCACTCGCGAGGGGCGCGTCATCACCCGCCGACGACGGCCCGGCGCGGACGCTCGGCGGCCCCGCCCTGCTCGGTCGGGCCAGGCTCCCGATCGACCAGGCGGCCCCCGCGAGCGAGAGCGCGAGCCCCGCTCCGGCGAGAACCGTCCCGGAGAGATCGCTCGAGGTCGCGAGGCCGTAGACCGACACCCCGACGCCTGCGACCGAGAGCGTCGTGTTGATCGCGGCCGCCGAGGTCTGGGAGATCCAGGCCGCCGATGCTGCCGCCGGCGCCGCGAGACCGACGACATAGCCCGCGGCGAGTCCCGCGACGCCGATGCCGAGGGTCTGGAAGCCGACCGAGACGCTTCCCGATTGGATCCCGGCCACGATCGCCCCCGCGACGACGAGAGCCGCGGAGAGCGCGAACAGGATCGCCGCGACGACGCTCAGCTCCGCGCCGTTGGGATCGACGGCATTGACGGGATCCCAACCGACATAGGCATAGGGACTCGCGTGCTCGTCGGCCGGATCCGGCGTCAGGAAGCTCGCGAGCTCGGGATCGTAGTAGCGGCTTCCCGCGTACTGGAGCCCCGAGGTCGGGTCCGTCGCATGGCCCGTGAACTCGCGCCGATTCGTCGCATCCGCCGCCGACGGCCGACCCGCGCCGTCGAAGCGCCGGACCTTCCCGTAGGCCGAATAACGGTACTGGCGCTCGAGCCCGCCGCCGGCGCCGGTGATCGCGACGGGGCTGCCGAGATGGTTCAGGTGGAAGTGGCGGATGCCGGCCTGCTCGGCGCAGCCCGCGAGGGGCACGACGACGGGGAGCGACAGCGCGACGACGAGCAGGCCCGAGCCGAGCGCCCCGCTCCGGGCGATGCGCAGACCGAGGGCGCGCCGGGATCCTCCGAGGGGCACGACCAGGAGCAGCGCCCCCAACGCGATCACCGCGCTCCGGACCGGCGGCGATACCGCCCCGCGCGCGATCCCTTCCCCTGCCGGCGCCGCCATCGCCGCGACGTCGGCCGTGCGCATCGCGACGAGCCGATCCCCCACGAAATACGACTTGACGAGCACCCCGTCCACGAGCTCCGCGTGCCGCCCGAAGAAGCGCCGGACGCTCCCCGCCCGGGATTCGACGACACGGCGACCTTCATGGTCGTAGCCGAAGACCGTGAGCGCGCCCTGGACGGTCAGGACGCGCAGCGCGCCGAAGGCATCGTAGACATAGCGTTCGTCGACACTGCCGTCGGAGCGCCGCTTCGCGGTGCGACGACCGTTCTCGTCGAAGGCGAGCGTCCAGTGGATCGAAGAGGCCGGCCCGATGCGATCGAGCTGATGGGGGCCGAGGGTCACCGCGGACTCGGGCGACTGGGCGAAGGGCTGACCGTCGATCGCGCGCAGGTTTCCGATCGCGTCGTAGGCGAAGGTCTCGGGGCGGGCGCCGGCGACGCTCGTCAGCCTTCCGACCGCGTCGTAGGCATACTGCGCCGTCATCGACAGGGCGCCCGCCGGATCCCGCGCGTCGTCGACCCGGACGAGCCGACCGTTGGCGTCGTAGTCGCGGTACTGGAGATCGCTGTAGACGACCCGCGGATCGAGGACCGTCGCCGAGCGGCTCCGGCTGCTGATTCGCGCGAGGGCGAAGCTCTCCGACGGGCCGTGGTACTCGAAGCGGTCGGTCGTGAGATTGCCGTGCTCGATCGAGACCGGTCGGCCGCGCAGGTCGTAGAGGATCTCCCGGACGTAGTAGGCGAGCCAGTTGCCGGCCGCGTCGACCTGCGAGAGCCAGGCCGGTTGCCCCGATGCGTCGTAGCCGTGGCGCACGATCTCGCCGTCGGGATAGGTCATCTGCTCGAGGCGATCGAGATCGGGCCGGTAGGCGTAGCGCGTGACCCCGGAGACGCCCTGGATGTCGTCGACCTGAAGAACGACGCGACCGCGCACGTCGTAGACGTAGCGGTGGCGACTGTCGGGACCCTCGACGGTCGTCAGCCGACCGAGACCGCGATTCGGCGTCGAGAGGAGCGGGGTCGCCTCGTCGTATCGATAGCGATAGGCGCTCACGCAGTCGGGCTGCGGCGCGGCACAGAGGGCGGGATCCGGCGCATCGCTCGTCCGAACGCATTGCAGGACGATCCGGTTCATCCCGTCGTAGCAGGATTGGACGCCCTGACCCGGCTTCGGATCGTCGCGGAAGATCTCGTTACCGGCCTCGTCGTAGCGGACCGACCAGCGCCCCGCGTCGGGATCGTCGGTCTCGACCGCGCGACCGAGCAGGTCGTAGGCGCGGTCGATCCGGGTCGCCTGCGATCCACCGAACCACTCCGCGACGATCGCGTCGCGACCGTCGTACTCGGCGTTCCACTGGGCGAGGGTCAGGCTCGAGCCGTGGAGCGAGCGCCGCTCGACGACGCGGCCATGCTCGTCGAGGGTCTCGACCGTGTGGTTGCCGCTCGTCGCCGCCGAGACGACGCCGTCGACCCTCCGCAGCGTCCGTCCGAGGAAATAGCTCCGCGTGCGGCTGCCATCGAAGCCCGTCGTCTCGAAGATCCGGCCGGCGGGATCGAGACGCCCCGCGGCATTGCCGTTCAGGACGTAGCTCGTCTCGATCGCGGCGGTGCCGCCGGGGGCGGCGAGATCCGGTCCCGAAGCCGGGGCGACATAGGGCGCGAAGGCGCGCGCGGGCTTCCCGTTCGGACCGTACTCGACGTGGTGCAGCACGACGGTCTCGAGGGCGGCGTGGGCGGCGGCGAGCGGGGGATCCACGACGTTCTGCTCCTGGGTCGTGAGCCTTTCGCGGCCGAGGGCGTCCCAGTAGGCGCGGGTCGTGACGAAGCCTTCGGGCGCGTTGGGCTCGCGGCGGCGGATCTCGACGCGAGAGAGCCGAGCCAGCGGGTCGGTCGCCGTCGGATCGCCGTAGACATGGCGGTACTCGACCGAGGCGACGAAGCCCGAGCCGTTGCCACAGGTCGTGCCCGGCGCGTATTCGCAGACGGGGCGTCCGAGACCGTCGAAGAGCGTGCCCGCGACGTCGCCGGCGCCGCGGCCGTGGAGACCGACCGACTCGGTCCGTTTGCCGTGGCGGAGGTCGTAGCGGCTCTCGATCCGGCGCTCGGCCGAGGCGCCGGCGTCCGAGACCGAGGCGATCTCGCGGACCGGGTGGAGCGCGAACTCGTCGTCGAAATCGATCCGCGTCGGGACGCGCGCCTGCCCGGAGACCGGGACGTGCACCGACGTGACGTTGCCCGGCCCGACGGGCTCCCCCGCGTCGTAGCCGAAGAGCTTGATCGCCCACTGCTCGGCGTCCTCCGCGATGCGCGCGAGCTCGGCCGTCAGGTTCCCGCGATCGACGAAGCCGAGGCCGAGGCCGTCGTAGACGTGGCGGACGCGGGCGGTCGTGCGAAGCGTCCCCGAAGCGTCGACATGGCGCGTCACGATCTCGGCCGGCCGATCCCAGACGGGCCTCGTCGCCCCGGCGATGGGCTCGGCCCAGGTCGTGTCGATCTGCTTCTTGCCCGGCGGCGTCGGATCGCAGAGCGCCTCCGAATCGCCGGCCCCCGCACAGGCCATCGAGCAGGTCGACTGGATCCGCGTCTGCGGGTCGGCCTCGCCCCCCGGAAGGAAGATCGAGTTGCGGTGGACGACGCACTGGCTCGCCGCGCCCCCGAAGTCCGCGTAGAGCGCATGCTCCTCGACGCGCTGCTCCTGGAGGTAGACCTGCATCCGCACGCCCGCCGTCCGGACGCGCCAGTCGTAGGTCGTCTGCGAGAGCCGATCGACGCCGCCCGCGAAGAGCGACTCCGACGCGATCTTCCCGCGCAGCGCAGCGCTCTGGTGGAAGACGATCTCTCGCAGGCTCCCCGTCTCGGCGGGCCCCTCGAAGACCCGCGTTCGGCCGAAGCCGCGGAGCTCCCGCGCGAGACCGTCGTAGACCCCGTCCTCGTACTCGAAGCGCTCGACGAGCTCATGACCCGCGGCGAGACAGGGATTCCCGGCGAGGCTGAACCAGTCGGTCGGCGCGACGTCGCAGAGGCCGTCGGTGCGCCGGATGCCGGTCACGAGCCAGAGGACGAAGGGGAGACGCGGCGCCTGCTCCGGCGGCGGGACGAAGCGGGTGCTCGGCGCATGGCGGTAGTGGGTCGTCCCGCCGACGCCGTCCTCGATCCGGACGAGAAGGAGCGGACGCGTCGGGAGGCCGTCTTCGTCCTCGAAGCGGAGTCGACGCAGCTCCCAGCGATCGCCGCCTCCGAGCCCGAAGGCCTTCACGTGCTCCGGCAGGCCATCTCCGTCGATGTCGAGGGCCATCATCTGCCGGTCGCTCCGATCGTCGGGCTGGACGTGCTGGAACGAACGGCCGAGGAGATTCGCGACGTCCTCGAGGACCTTCGCGGGTCGGACACGGCCGAGGTAGGCGCCATCGATCGACGGCGCCGCCGGCGCGAGGACCTCGAGTCCGCCGCCGAAGCGCCCATCACCCTGGTTGTAGAGCACGTACCAATCGTCGCCGCCCTCCCAGGGATGTGCCGTGCTGACCCAGTCGACACGCCCGTCGCCGTTGACGTCGACGAAATCGCGATAGGTCCGCGTCTCTCGCGAGGTCGTCGAGTAGGCGGCACGGAGCCGATTCGCGGTCTCGTCGGCATCGTCCCAGAAGGGGGCCGGGGTATGGATCGGCGCGGAGAAGCCCGAGCCGGTATTGAGTCGCACGGTCGCGGCGCCGACGATCGCGAAGCCCGGCGGGAGAGCGTTGGCGCCCGTGCAGAGATCGGCCCGGAGACTCGTCGGCGTCGGCGGGCAGAGATAGACGTTGCTCCCGAACGCGAAGGGACCCGTGACCTGCCCCTGCGGACCGACGCCGAAGTAGAGCTCGGGAAGGCGCTGGGTGCGCTCGAGCGGCTCGCGGTGGACCACGCCCTGGACCCAGTCGACGAGGCCATCGTCGTTGACGTCGATCAGCTGTCGCTCGACGTCGGCGTTCTGACCGCTGAAGGGCGAGTAGGCGATCAGCTCGTCGATCGCGGGCAGCACGACGGGCACGTCTTCGAATCCGGACCCGTGATTGCGACGGACCTCCCAGTCCCCGTTCGGAAGGGCTCGAACGAGATCGGGGCGCCCGTCGCCGTTCAGATCGACGAGATCACGCAGCGTCTGCTGGCCCCGGTTCCCGGTCGAGGTCTTGCGCAAGGAACGGTCCGAGGCCGGATACGGGTTGTTCCAGACCGCGTACTGGTCGGAGAATCCGCAGTCCCAGGCGCTCGCGCAGCGACCGCGATAGACGTGGATCGAGGCCGACTGCGAAGGCCGGTGCACCAGATCCTGGAGCCCGTCCCCGTCGAGATCGAGCGTCAGGTAGACGTCGCGACCGTCGACCATCTTGGAGATGCGATCGAGCCGCACGCCGGGCACGGTCGGGACGTGCCAGTTCCCCGAGGTCGAGCAGGCCGAATAGCCCGAGAACTGGACCTGTCCCGCCTCGCCGTAGGCGGCATGCCAATCGCCGCTCCCGTTCACGCAGAGTCGATCGAGGAGCCCGTCGCCGTTGAGCTCCATCAGGGCGAGCGTCGACCCGAAATCGCGGCTCGTCCCGAGCGTATGCGGGTCCTGGACGGGCTCCGAGAGGTCGTCGACGACCGTCGGATGCGGCGTCGAATAATGGAACGTCCGCCGCGGTAGTTCCGTCGCCTCGACCGCCGCGAGCAGGAAGTCGGCCGTATCGAGGGAGTCGTCGTACGCGAACGCATAGCGATGGATCTCCTCGAAGACGCCGGTCGCGGTCGTCCGCATCTCGACGAGGACACGGGCGAGGCGGCGCACCAGCGCCTGGTCGACGCCCGAAGCCAGGGTCCGCAGGATCGGACGACCCAGGGCCACGAGGTCTTCGCTCTCGAAGCGGATCCGGAAGGGGTGTGGGATCCCGGCATCGGGATTTCCGCCGTAGAGGATCCCGCTCGGCAGCGGCGCATTGCCCGCCTTCTCGTAGGCGAGCTCGATCGTGTTGCCGTTCGGATCTTCGAGGCGCGTCACGTGCCAGGCCGTCGTGAAGGCGCAGGTCGAAGGATCGTGGAAGCGGTCGCCTCCGCCGTAGACACGGGACGACTCGCTCGCCCCGAACGTGTAGGTCATGCCTTCGCGGGTCCGCACGATCCACTGATTCGCCGCACGGTCCGGGATCGCCTCGGCCCAGCCCTCGTCGAGCTCGAGCAGGAAGCGGTCCTCGCTCTCGCGCACGAGCTCGTTCGACGAGGCGGACAGCGTCAGCCGGAAGGACTCGGGATCGGACCCGAGGCAGGACGGCGTTCCCTTCTCGATCGAGCGGGAGAGGACGCCGAGGGGCAACGACCAGCCGAGCCCGACGAAGGAGAGCCCTCCATGACTCGAATAACGCAGCGCGAGGTCCGGCGTCGCGTTCTTCCGACCCGGGGGCAACCGGATCGGGATCGTCACCGAAGCCGCGCCCGTGAAGAGCTGCGTCGAAGCGTCTCCCTGGAGCGCGGCAAAGGGATTGCTCTCGCCGCCCCCCGGCCCCTCCATCGCCGACGCCGTCGGAACCCGCGGTCCGAGGGCTGCGCCGACGAGGCTCAGCCCCAACACGATCCACGCCCGGAGGACGATCGCCCCCGCGCGCGACGACCCGAGACGCTCGATCCGCATCGACATCCTCCAGACGGCGGGACCGAACGGGGCGAAGTCGTGTGCGCTCGGGCAATACCTAGCATCCGGGGAGCTCGGCCAGATCGGCCGACCGGGAATGAGAGAGAATCTGGAGAGACGCCCGCTCGATCGGTCGAGAGCGGGGAGGATCGGGGATCAGGCGAGGCGCGGAGACCCGACGACGCCCTGGCCGTCACGACCGAAGCGCGTTCGATGCTATTCGCGGTGACCCAGCATCGCCCAGGCGCTGCGGGCGCCGTCGATCGCGGCGCTCATGATGCCGCCGGCATGGCCCGCGCCCTCGCCGACCGGGTAGACGTTCTCGAGGCCCGTCGAGTGCCGCGCAACCAGGTCCCGCGACATGCGCAGCGGCCCGCTGCTGCGGGACTCGATGCCGACGAGGAGCCCCTCGTCCCCCGCATAGCCCGGGATCTCGCGATCGAAGCGTCGGATCGCCGCCGCGAGCGCGCGGGTCATCGTCTCGGGCAGGAGGCGATCGATCCGCGCCGGGCTCGTCCCGAGCTTGCAGCTGCTGCGCGGGAGCGCCCGGCTCTCGCGACCCGCGAGGAAGTCGGGGACGCGCTGCGCGGGGAGGTGATAGTCGCTCCCGCCGGCGGCGAAGAAGGCGGCCTCGAGCTTCTCCTGGAAGCGCCAGCCGTCGAAGACGTCGCCGCCGTACTCGCGCGGCCCGAGGGTTACGACGAGACCCGAGTTCGCGTAGGGCGAGGAGTGACGCGAGTTGCTCATGCCGTTGGTGCAGAGGAGACCGGGCTGGGCGACGGCGGCGACGACCTGGCCGCCGGGGCACATGCAGAAGCTGTGGACGCCGAGGTTCGCGCCTTCGGGCTTCGCGACGAGGGCATAGTAGGCGTGGCCGAGGCGTTCGGGGTCGCGGGCCTCGCCGTAGCGACCGGCGTCGACGAGGGCTTGCGGATGCTCGATGCGCAGACCGATCTGGAAGGGCTTCGCCTCGACCGCAAGGCCCTCGGCGGCGAGGGCCTCGATCGTGTCGCGGGCGCTGTGGCCCAGGGCGAGGAAGACGGCGTCGCAGGGGAGCTCGCCTTCGGAGGTCCGCAACGCGCGGACGCGGCGGGGGCCGGCGGAGACCGAGGCGGACGTCGGTGCCGAGGCCGAGACCGATCCCGCCGCCGCTGCCGAGGCGAAGACGAAGCCCTCGAGCCGGGTCCCGAAATGGAAACGCACGCCCATCGCTTCGAGCCGAGCGCGCAGCGCGGGAAGGATGCGATGGAGCCGATCGGTGCCGACGTGGGCGCGGGCGTCGAACCGGATCTCGGGCGGCGCGCCGGCGGCGACGAGGGTCTCGAGGATCGGGGCCTCGAGGTCGTGCTGGGTGCGGGTGTAGAGCTTGCCGTCGGAGTAGGTGCCGGCGCCGCCTTCGCCGAAGAGGAGGTTCGCTTCGGGGTCGAGCTCGCGGGTGCGCGTGAAGCGGGCGACCGCGTGGCTGCGCTCCCGGAGCGCGGGGCCCCGCTCGATCAGATCGACGGCGATGCCGTTGGCGGCGAGACACCAGGCGGCATAGAGGCCGGCAGGCCCGCTGCCGACGACCACGACCCGCCGCGAGGACCAGGCGGGATCGCGCACGGCGAGCTCGAAGCGCGCCGGCGGGGCGAGGCGGCGGGCGCGCCCGGCCCGCAGCGCGCGGTCGAGCGCGGCGGAGGCGAAATCGACGGGGAGATCGAGATCGACGTGGTAGACGAAGCGGAGCTCGTGGCGGCGGCCGCGGCGGCGCGCATCGAGGGCTCGGCGCGCGATCGACAGGCCGCGCACGATCTCCGGCTCGATGCCGATCGCCTGCGCACTGGCTGCGCGCAGCAGAGACTCGGGCTGGCCGACCGCGAGCTCGACCGCGAGGGCGCGGATGCGCTGCGAGGTCGGGGCCTCGATGGGGCTCGGGGGTCGGAAGGTCGGGTCGGTCACGGACGGGTGAGCATACCGCCTCAAGACGCCTCCCGGAGGCGCCGATGCCGCGCAGGAGGTCCATCCATGCCTTCCGCGCCCGGTCCGACCCGCAGCCTCTCCGCTCGCAGCGCCGCCCTGGTGATCGGGGAGGACTCGGCGTTCCGGAGCGCCCTCGTCCAGGAGCTGGCCGGCCTCCCCATGAACGTGACGACGGCGAAGAGCCTGCGCGAAGCGGCGCAGTCGACCGAATCGGCGCGCACCGCACCGCGCGTCGTCCTGCTGCCCGAGAACGAGGTCGTTCCCGACGAGTTCGAGCAGACGCTGGCCGAGCTGCGGGTCCGCTCGGGCGCGACGCGGCTCGTGCCGATCGTGTTTGGTCGCGTCCCGGGGCGAGCGCGGCGCGAAGCGCTCCGCGAGGCGGGGGCCGAGCTCGCGCTCTTCGGACGCTTCGGTCGCCATGCGCTGCGCTTCCAGATCAATCGCGCGCTTGCGCCGGCTGCGCAGAAGTCGGCGCGGGGCGAGCTGCGGGCGCCGATGGAGTGGCGCACGCGGGTCTTCGCCGCGGGCCGCGAGAAGCTCGTCCGCTGCTACACGCTCTCGTCGGCCGGGGGCTATTTCGTGACCCCGCGCCCCTTCGTCGTCGGCGCCGCGATCGATCTCGAGCTGCCTTCGTCGAGCGTGCCCCGCTTCGTGATCCACGGCCGGATCGTCTACACGAACGCCTCCGCGAACGAGACCGAGAAGAGCTTGCCCCGCGGCATGGCCGTCGCCTTCGATCGCCTCGACTCCGGCCTCGAGGGCGTGATCCGCCGCGGCGTGCAGGCGAGCCAGTCGGCGCTCGAGGTCTGAGGCTCCGGCTGCGACGCCGACTCGAAGCCGCCGCGCGCGGCCAGGATGCACCGGCGATGCTAGGCTCGGCCGGAGAGGGCCCCCAGGTGGATGCTGCACGACTCGATTCCGCAGCGCGCGCGAGCGACCTCGAGCACGCGAAGCGCGATGCCTTCGACCTCGTCGTCATCGGTGGCGGCGTCGTCGGGGCCGGGACCGCCCTCGACGCCGCGAGCCGCGGGCTCTCGGTGGCCCTCGTCGAGCAGCGCGACTGGGCTTCCGGGACGTCGAGCCGCTCCTCGAAGCTGATCCACGGCGGCCTGCGCTACCTCGAGCAGCTCGAGCTCGGCCTCGTCCGCGAGGCGCTGCGCGAGCAGACGCTCATGCTCGAGCGCCTCTGTCCCCATCTCGTGCGCCCCGTGCCGTTCCTGTTTCCCTTGACCCACCGCATCTGGGAGCGCGCCTACATCGGCGCGGGCACGTTCCTCTACGACACCCTCGCCGGCCGCCGCGCCCTCCCCCGCCATCGCCACCTGAGCCGCCGCGGTGTCCTCGCCCGCTTCCCCGGCCTGCGCGGCGATCGCATGGTCGGGGGCATCCAGTACTGGGACGCGCAGGTCGACGACGCGCGGCATACCCTCGCCCTCGTCCGCACCGCCCGCCTCCACGGCGCCCGCACGCTCTCGAGCGTCCGCGCCGAGGGCTTCGACATCGCCGGCGCCCGCGTCGCCGGCGTGGAGGCCCGCTGCCTCGAGACCGGCGAGACCTTCACGATCCGCGGCCGCCAGGTCGTCAACGCCACCGGCGTCTGGACCGACTCGGTCCAGAACCACGCCGGCCGCGGCCGCATCCACGTCCGCGCCTCGAAGGGCATCCATCTCGTCGTCCCCCGCGACCGCATCCACGGGGACTCCGGCCTCATCCTGCGAACCGAGAAGAGCGTGCTCTTCGTGATTCCCTGGGAGAGCCACTGGATCATCGGCACGACCGACACCGATTGGAACCTCGACCTCGCCCATCCCGCCGCCAGCCGGCGGGACATCGACTATCTGCTCGAGAAGGTGAACGCCGTCCTCGCCCAGCCGCTGCGCCACGAAGACATCGAAGGCGTCTACGCCGGCCTCCGTCCGCTCCTGCAAGGCGACGACGACTCGACGAGCCAGCTCTCCCGCGAGCACGCCGTCAGCCAATCCGTCTCGGGCCTGATCACGGTCGCCGGCGGCAAGTACACGACCTATCGCGTCATGGCGAAGGACGTCTGCGACGTCGCCGCCCGCGCCCTCGACCGCAAGATCCCGCCCTGCTGCACCGACGAAATCCCCCTCGTCGGCGCCACTGGCTACCGCGCCTTCTGGAACCGCCGCGAAGTCCTCGCCGAGCGCGCCGGCCTCCACGTCCACGAGGTCGAGCATCTGCTGACCCGCTACGGCACGCGCACCCAGGAGCTCCTCGACCTGATCGCAGCCAACCCGCGACTCGGCGAGCCCGTCGACGGCGCGCCGACCTATCTCGCGGCGGAGCTTCATTACGCGGCGAGCCACGAAGGGGCGCTTCATCTCGACGACGTTCTGACGCGCCGGACGCGGATCTCGATCGAGACCTTCGATCGCGGACGGATCGCGGCGCGCGAGGCGGCGCGGATCCTCGGCGGCATTCTCGGCTGGGACGAGGAGACGCAGGCGCGCGAGATCGCGCACTACGACGCCCGGGTCGAGGCCGAGCGGGAGAGCCAGACCCAGCCGGACGACCGGACGGCGGACGCGGCGCGGCTCGGGGCGCCGGATGTGCGGATGGGCGGGCTCGCGACGGGCAGCGGGCACGGCGGGGCGACCGGCGAGACGAGCCGGGGGAGCGCGGTCATCGAGCTCGAGCGGCTCCGCAGGGTCGATTAGGGCCGCGAAGTTCCTCGCTAGACTCGCGCCCGCCTGAATCCTCTTCTCCACACGGCTCCATTCTGCGGAGCCCCGAGGTCCCCTCCATGCCCATCCAACTTCCCACGCCCCCCGGCAACCGCATCGGCGGCCCCGGCAGCCTCGCCGGCCAACGCGCGATCGTGATCGGCGCCAGCAGCGGCATCGGCCTCGCGACGGCGGAGGCCCTGGCGGTCGATGGCGCCCACGTCCTCATGTGTGCCCGCGGTCGCGAGCGACTCGAAGCGGCCGCGAAGAGCCTCGTCTCGACGTTGCCCGACGCGAAGGACCGCATCGCGACGCGGGTCGTCGACGGGCTCGTCGGCGCGGAGGTCCGGGACGCGGTCGCGGCGGCGGGGGGCACGGCGGGGCTCGACATCGCGGTCAGCGTGCCGGGCGGGGGCAACTTTTCCCCCGTCCTCGCCTACGACGACGACGATTTCAGCGCGACGATCGACGCGAACGTGCGGCCGATCTTCCTGCTGCTCAAGTATGCGGGCAAGGCGATGGTCAAGAAGGGCGGGGGCTCGATCGTCGCCGTGTCGTCGACGGCGGCCGTGATGTCGTCGCCGTTCCTCGCCGCCTACTGTGCGGCGAAGGCGGCCTGCGATCAGCTCGTCAAGGTCGCGGCCGACGAGCTCGGACGGCAGGGCGTGCGGATCAACGCGGTCCGGCCGGGTCTGACGCGGACGGGAGCGACCGACGGGATGTTCGGGGCGCGCCCGCTGATCGAGGCCTTCCTCGCCGAGCAGCCGATCCGCCACGAGGGCGAGCCCTCCGACATCGCCCGGGCGATCCGCTTCCTCGCCGGTCCCGAGTCGGCCTGGATCACGGGCGAGGCGCTGACGGTCGACGGCGGCCACACGATCCGGAAATTCCCCTGGCTCGAAGAGGTCGCGAAGGGCGTCGTCGGGGAGCCGGTCTACGCCGCGGCGATGCGCGGGGAATGAAGCAGAATGGGCGCGGGGAGTCGTTCCTCCCCGCGCCCGTCCGCTTCGATCGTTCTCTCGCGCGAGCTCTCCGTCCAGCGGGCGAGAGGGCTTGCGCGCGCCCTCAGGATCCCAGGCGCTGGAGCGTGATCGGCTCGAAGGAGAGATCCGTCCAGGTCTCCGAGACGACCTGCGCACCTTCGACCTCGCGGGCGAACTCGTAGATCCGGCCGCTGGTCGTCCGGCCGACGACGACGATGCGATCGCGGGTCCCCTGATCGACGACGCTGCTATGCGTCGTCCGGAAGCTCCGGCCGTCCGGCGCCAGGCGCGGCGCCGCGAAGCGCCATGAGGCGCCGTCCCAGAAGAATTCGATCAGTTGACCCTTCTGGCTCGAGGTCTCCTCGGAGTAGCCGAAGGCGTTGATGCGGAGGTTCGCCATCTGGTTCGGCGTTCCGTTCCAGTAGACGACGGCGGAGGTCAGCTTGAACTTGACGCCGCCGATCGCCGGGGGAGCGCCCCAGTGCTGCCAGCTCGCGTCCCAGCCATTGCCGTCGTGGAAGCGCGACTTGAGGACGTACGCGTCGTTGACCCGGGCGACGGCGAAGACGACGATGCGCCCGAGGCCGCCCGCGATCGGCGTGTTCGTGTAGTAGGGGATCGCCAGCGGCGCGCCGTAGACGAGACCGCCCGTGTTGCCGAGGGTGTGCCAGGCGCTGCCGGTGCTGTTGGTCCGGCGATAGGCAACGGTGTCGCCATTCAGTCCTTCGCCGTAGCCGTCCTCGATCGGGTTCGTCGACACGAACACGTAGCGCTGCTCCTCGCGGTCGACGGCGATCGGCGCGGCGAGGTAGTTGTGGATGACGGAGGTCGCGCTGCTCGGGCCGACGGCGACGCCGGTCGCGCCGGACGGGACGCCGTGGTTGATCCAGGTCGGGAACTGCGAGTCGTGGTCGCGGCGGAGCTCGACGAGCGGGATATTCGCGCCGACGAAGCGGGTCGACCGGGCATGGCCGCGCGGGACGCCGGTGCCGAAGACGTGGCGGAGGCTGGCGCCGCCGCCGAGCGGAGACGCGGACATCAGGCCCGTCTGCGGATTGAAGTGCCGGAACGCCGCGGGCAGCGGGGACGAGCCGTTGGCC
The DNA here is from genome assembly GCA_044379055.1 of Myxococcota bacterium. Lineage (GTDB taxonomy): Bacteria > Myxococcota_A > UBA9160 > UBA9160 > UBA4427 > UBA4427. The sequence goes on along the minus strand of JBIPOQ010000019.1, from coordinate 363 downwards.
GTCGTGACGGTCGGGAAGCCGGGGAAATTCTGGCCGGGAAGCAGCGTCTTCGCGACCGGATCGATCTGGTGGAGCCCCGTCTTGAAGTCGACCTCGAGGGTCGGGATCGTCGTCGGGAGACCGATGCCTTGATAGGCCATCCAGTCGTTGCCGCCGGCGCCGAAGCCGGGCAGCAGCGTGAGCCCCGTATCGATGCCGGGCGTGTCGCCGCTGCCGGGGATGCGCTGGAGGGGCGCGCCGAGGGGATTGCCGTGGTGGACCCAGTCGGTCCAGCTGCGGGTGTCGCTCTTCCAGGTCCGGGTCGAGAGGCCCTTCTTCGTCTCGGCCATGACCGAGAGGGTATGGATCGTCTCCCACTGCAGG
>JBIPOQ010000267.1:0-5398 GCA_044379055.1 Myxococcota bacterium | reverse complement strand
CAACCCGCCGCGAGCCGCCCCAAAGATTCCGCCGTCCCCGGCGGAGCCCGTCGACCGCTCAGCGGCGATCTCAGCCGCCCCCGCCCGCAGAAGCTACCTCGCCCATCGCCCCCGAGCAGAGCGCCCGTCGAGCCTCGTCCGAGAGATCGTCCGTCTGCAGCGACCTGCACGGCCCCCATCGCGCCCCCCGCCCAGGCCAGCGCGCAGTCCGCGCCCGGCAACCTCGTCCGCCCAGCCCCCGCCGGCCGCAGGAAGACGTTAGTCGTCGAGGGCGGGGTCGAAGAGGAGGAAGCCGAGCACCCCGTAGATGCCCGCCATCACGATCAGCGGCTGCACCGCCGCCAGGCCGAGCTCTTCGCCCGCGAGGATCGTCGTCGTCGCCCGCACCGCCGCCGCCAGCACCGGAATCAGGCTCGGGATCAGAAGCACTGGCAGCAGCACCTCGCGGAAACGGCTGCGCACCGACATCGCCGAGAAGAGCGTCCCGACGCTGCAGATCGCGACGTCGGCGAGCGCGACGACGAGGGCGAGCGCGCCGGCGTGGGCCGCCCAGTCGAGGCGGAAGAAGATCGCGAAGACGCCCGCCGTGAGCGCCTGCACCGCGCCGATCAGGACCAGGCTCGCCGCCGCCTTGCCGACGAAGATCCAGCCGCGGGTGCCCGGGGCGAGGGCGAGGGCGGTCAGGGCGTCGTTCTCGAGCTCGGCGGTGAACGTGCGTCCGATGCCGAGCAGCGCCGCGAAGAGGTAGATGACCCAGAGCACCCCGGGCGCCAGGACCTGCGTCTGCTCGCGCGGCACCTCCGGCCAGGCGAACTGGAACACGACCACGACCAGGATCGAGAACACGATCATCGCGACGACCCGGTCGCGAGAGCGCCACTCGCAGAGCAGATCCTTCCAGAGCAGCGCCAGGGCGACGTTCATGCCCGGGCCTCCGCGGCGTCTTCGCGCGCCAGTCGGAGCAGGGTCTCGCGCAGGGCGGTCGCCTCGAAGGCGCCGGACGCGCGGAGCCGGCCGCGGTGGAGGAGCAGGGCGCGATCGGCGAGCTCGACGGCGCGTTGGGGATCGTGGGTCACGACCACGAGTGCGCGGCCCCGACCGCGCAGCTGCGCGAGCTGGCGGGAGAGACGCTCGGCCGAGATCTCGTCGAGGCCGGTGAAGGGCTCGTCGAGGAGCAGCAGATCCGGGTCGTGGACGAGGCTGCGGGCGATCGAGACGCGCTGCGCGGTGCCGCGGGAGAGGGTCGCGACCCGGCGCTCGGCGTATTCCGCGAGGCCGAGCTCGGCGAGCAGGGCGTCCTGTGCGTCGCGTGCGAATCGGCGGCCGTGGAGACGTGCGGCGAACTCGAGGTTCTCGCGGGCGGTCAGCTCGCCGTGGAGGAGGGTCGCGTGGCCGACGTAGCCGATGCGGCCGCGCAGGGCTTCGCGCGGGAGGGATGTCGGGGACCCGGCGGCGCCGTCGAGCAACTCGGCGACGAAGCGACCGGCCGAGGGCTTCGCGAGGCCGGCGAGGATGCGGAGCCAGGTGCTCTTGCCCGCGCCGTTCGCGCCGAGGATCGCGACCGACTCGCCGGGGGCGAGCTCGAAATCGATGCCGTGGAGGGCCGTGACGCGGCCGAAGCGCTTCTCGACGCCGGCGCCCGAGAGCCAAAGCCGGCTCACGCGCCGTGCCCCGTCCGGTCGGCGTTCGGCGCGTCGGGGAGCGCCGCACCGCAGGCGGTGCAGAAGCGCCATTGCGGCTCGACCGCCGCGCCGCAGCTCGGGCAGAAGCGCGCGCTCGCGGCCGCGGGGCCCGGGTCGGCCGCGGGGGCGTTCGCGCCGCCAGAAGCCGTCGCGGTCGACGCGCCCGTCTGCTCCGCGCGCAGCAGGTCGATGGCGCGCTCGCGGAGCTCGGCGCGCAGGGCGCCGTAGTCGGCCGCTTCGAGCTTGCCGGTCTCGTAGTCGTGATCGAGGTCGGCGATTGCGGCGTAGGTCGCCTCGCGTTCGGCGTGCAGGCGGGCCCGATCGACGTCGCCTGCGGTCAGCGGCGCGAGGCTGCGGGCGCGGCGCATGAGCGGCGCGACCAGGAAGGCCGCCGAGCCCGCGATCGCGGCAAAGGCGAGAGCGAGCCCGGCCTCGCGCGGGAGGCCCCGGGCGCGCAGCGGCGCGAGGCGCAGGTCGACCGCTTCGTCGGGCGTGACGTTGAAGGCCTCGCGGTGGAGATAGTTGCGCGTGCCGGAGCGGAAGGGGCGCAGGCGATGGAGCCGGCCGCTCTCGAGGGCGAGCCCGGTATCCGCGACGAGCACGTTCAGCGTCGACACCGGTCGCGAGAAGCGCAGGTCGAGGGAGACGCCTTCGGGCTTCGCGTCGAGGCGATAGGCGTAGCCGAGGCTCGTGACGCCTTCGCCGATCGGGCCGACGACGTCGAAGCCCCGTTCGCGGGGGATCAGACCGAGGGCCTCGGCTTCGGGGGCGACACCGGTCAGTGACGCGCCTTCGGGCAGGGTCACCGAGACGAGCGGCCGCTCGGGCGTGCCGGCCACCGGCGGCCCCGCCGCGACCTCGAGCTGGAGGTCGGCGGTCGCCGTGAGCCGCGTGTCGTCGAGGTCGAGCCAGACGTCGGCGCGCGGGATCGAGACGAGGCTCGCATCGAGCCGCGTCTCGGGCAGCGCGATCTCGAGCGCGCTCGACTCGCCCGCGCGGAGCCCGCTGCGCGCCCAGGCCGCGAGCGCCTGTCCCGAATCCGAGCGCACCTCGCTCGAGGCGACGAGCCCCGGACCCGAGATCGTCATGCCCGCCGTCCCCGCCACGGCGACGACCCGCGCGCTCGCCTGCCCGAGCTCGACGGGCACGCGCACCGGCGTCCCCGCCTTCCCGATCGGCAGGCTGTACTGGTATTCGATGCCCTGGTCGCCCGGATAGAGCGGCCCGAAGTACCGCACGACCCCGTCCGCGAACGCGAGGCCGTCGCCGAGCGAGCTCGACCCGAGCTCGAAATCCCGCGCGCCCGCCGCGAGCGGTCGCGACACGATTGCCCGCGCGCCCGCGCCGCCCGCCGGCAGCTGGATCACCCGATTGCCCGGATTCACGATCCGCACGATCTCGCGCACGAGCAGCCGATCGCCCATCCAGTCGACCCGCACGCGGAGCTCCTCGACCCGCACGCCGTCGAGCCGGTCCGTCGGGGTCGAGACCTGGATCTCGACGCTGGCCTCCTGCTGGCCCGCCTCGAAGGTCACGCGCTCGCCGAAGGGGATCTCGCGGTAGCGGGCGCCGACCAGGTAGACGATGCCCGGATCGCTCGAGACCTGCCGGAACGCGACCTGGCCCGAGGCGTCGGTCTCGCCATCGGTGAAGCCGGGTCGGCCGTCGCTGCCGAGGGCGTAGAGCGCGATCGGGAGACCCGCGACGTCGGCGGGGGCGTCGGGGTTCACGACGCGGACGGTGATCGTGCCGTCGCCGGCCGGGGGCGGCGGCGCGTCGGTCTCGCCGCCGTCGTGCTGGGCGCGGGCGAGCCCGGGGAGCGCGAGCGGCGCGACGAGCAGGGCCAGGAGCAGGGCCAGGTGCAGAGCGGCGAGACGAAGGGCCGTGGCAGCCCGCAGCGGACGAGGTCTCATGCGGACCGTCCGCCGGCTTCGCTCGGGAGCGCCCCGCGCTCCGCGCCGCGGTCGGCGCTCCGATCGGCGGTTCGATCGGCGGTTCGATCGGCGGTTCGATCGGCGGTTCGATCGGCGGTTCGATCGGCGGTTCGATCGGGATGGGGCCACAAGACGATCAGGCAGCCCACGACGAAGATCCCGCCCCCCGCCCAGCCCCAGTTCACGAGCGGGTTGTGATAGACCTTGAGCGTCGCCGAGCCGTCGGGCTCGAGCGCCGTCAGGATCACGTAGAGATCCTCCCGCCAGCTCGAGTAGATCGACGGAATCGAGTTCGGTTGCTGCTCGAGCCAGTAGAAGCGCTTCTCCGGCGTCATGACCGCGAGCGGATCCTCGCCGCGGTAGAGCGCGAGGCGCGCCTTCGCGCCGCCGTAGTGCTGGGCCGGGATCGCGTCGGCCGTCAGGAAGTGGAAGCGGAAGTCGCGCAGCTCGGTCCAGTCCCCGGGCCGCACGTTCACGATCTTCTCCTCGTTGAACGCCGCGCCCGACACCCCGAGCAGCAGGATCACGACGCCCGCGTGCACGATGTAGCCGCCGTAGCGGCGCTGATTGCGCGCGAGCAGCGTCGAGAGCGCCGTCCACGCGCTCTCGTCGAGGCGACGCATGCGCGCCCCGACGGCGCGCCCGTACTCCTGGCCGATCGTCGTCAGCACGAAGCCGGCGAGCCCCCAGCACGCGATCGCCCAGTAGCCCGGCGCCGTGCCGAAGCCGATCAGGATCGCCGCGGTCACGACGACGCCGACGAGCGCGGGCACGACGAACTGCCGCCGCAGGCTCGCGAAGCTCGCCTGCCGCCAGGCGATCAGGGGGCCGACGCCCGTCAGCACGAGCAGCAGCAGGGCGAGCAGGCCGGCGAAGGTGTTGAAATAGGGCGGCCCGAGGATCCGCCGCACACCGCCCGCCATCTCCGTGAAGACCGGGAACATCGTCCCGACGAAGACCACGAAGAGCAGCGCCATGAAGATCCAGTTGTTGATGATGAACGCGGCCTCGCGGGACAGCACGCTCTCGAGCTTGTTCGGGCTCCGCAGCGAAGGCAGGCGGAAGAGCAGCGCGACGAGGAACGCGGCCAGCATCAGGATCACGTAGGCCGCGAAGATCCGGCCGAAGCTGTCGGAGTTCGTGAAGGCGTGGACGGACTGCACGATGCCGCTGCGGGTCAGGAACGTGCCGAAGAGGCAGAGACCGTAGGTCAGCCCGATCAACACGATGTTCCAGGTGCGCAGCATGTCGCGCTTCTCCTGGATCATGACGGAGTGGATGTAGGCCGTGCCGGCGATCCAGGGCATCAGCGACGCGTTCTCGACCGGATCCCAGGCCCAGTAGCCGCCCCAGCCGAGGACCTCGTAGGCCCAGCGGCCGCCGAGCATGATGCCGACCGAGAGCACGCTCCAGGCGAAGAGCGTCCAGCGGCGGGTCGTGCGGAACCAGGTCGTGCCGAGCTCGCCCGTCACGAGCGCGGCGAAGGCGAAGGAGAAGGGGAGCGCGAAGCCGGTGAAGCCCGTGTAGAGCATGACCGGATGGATCATCATGACCGGATGCTGGAGCAGCGGGTTCAGGCCGATGCCGTCGGAATGGCCCTCGGCGAGCGGGCGCGCCTCGAAGGGCAGCGACACGAAGTTGTTCAGGATCAGGAAGAAGCCCGCGTTCGCGAACAGCGACACGCAGACCCAGGGCATCAGCCGGCGGTTCTGGCTGCGATTGCCGAGGACCGCCACGGCGCCGTAGACCGTCAGCATCCAGCCCCAGAGCAGGAGCGAGCCC
>JBIPOQ010000266.1:0-5406 GCA_044379055.1 Myxococcota bacterium | reverse complement strand
TCTCCCCCGCCATCGGATTCTGGTGGTCCGTCGCCTTCTCGAAGCCGCAGCCCTCGTCGGTCACGCCGGGCGTCAGGGCACACTCGGACTCGCCCTTGTGCTGCATGACCTCGACGAGGCGGTCGTAGCGGGCGCGGATTCCGGCTTCTTCCTGGGTGATCTCGGCGGCCGGGGTGACGGCGGAGGTGAAGGCCGAGCCGGCGCTCCAATTCGAGTTGTGCGGAATCGTGATGGCCTCGCAGCCGGCCTCGCCGTCGCGGCATTCGCGGTCGAGGCGTTGCCAGAGGCCCATCGCCATCGAGCCCGTCTCCATCACGCTGATCGGGAGGGCGGGCACGTTCTCGGTGCGGAAGATCACGTTGCGGTGGAGGTGGCCGCCGTCGTGGCCGCTCGCGGTCCACTCGTAGGCGACGAAGCTCGTGAAGCGGCAGGAGGCTTCGCGGTCGTAGGCGGCCTCGGCGGCGGCGCGGTGCTCGTTCCAGACGAGGCCTGCCGCGGCGAGGCAGTTCTTCGCGCCGTCGCCGCAGAAGCCCCAGCGCGACTCGAAGAGGGAATACCGTCCGTTCATGATGAAGAACGCGACGCGCGGGAAGTTGCGGTAGAGGCCGCAGACGAGGGAGTCGTGGCCGGGCTGACCCGGCGTCTTGCAGATGTGGACCTCGCCGATCTGCTCGGCGTGGTCGGTCACGGCGGCGAAGTCGAGGGGCCGCGCGAGCTGCACGGTCCGCCGCGCGCGGCCCGTCGCGTCGTAGGGCTGGATCCCGATCGCCTCGCCGGCGGCGAAGCGATAGGCATCGGCCGGCGTGACGCGGGTGTCCTGGGTCGAGGCGTCCTGGGATCGGGCGGTGTGGACGTGGAGGTCGCCGAAGAAGGCGCGTCGCTCGGGGGCATGGTCGCGGCAGGTGGCGCGGGACTCGGTCGTCCGGAAGGGCGGCGTCGCGGCCCGGGGGCTCGCGAGCTCGAGGGCCGTCCCGGGCGCCGGATCGGGCGTCGTCGGGGCGACGGGCTCCAGGCCGCCCGCGAGGGTCGGGACGAGCAGGCTGGCGAAGGCGAGGGCGGGAACGAGGCGCGCTGCGGATCGTCCCCGCCGTCCGTTCATCTCAGAGCGCCGCTTCCGCGGCGACGCCGAGGCCACCGCGCGCGGCGCCCTCCGTCGGAGCCGCCTCGCCCTCGACCGGGGCACCCGCTTCGATGAACTTGCGGATCACCCGGTCCTGCACCCACTGCTCGCTCCACCAGTCGATCGGCGTCACGGCGTTGCCGCCGAGCAGCATCGTGAAGTGGAGGTGGTCGCCGCCGGCCAGGCCCGTCGCGCCGCTGCGGCCGAGCTCGGCGTCGAGCTCGACGGTCTGCCCGACCTCGACGCCGATCGAGGAGAGATGGGCGTAGAGCGACTGGAGCCCCATGCCGTGGTCGACGATCACGCAGTTGCCGTAGATCCCGAGCCAGCCGGCGAAGACGACCTTCCCGCGGTTCGCCGACTTGACCGGCGCCGCCATGGTCGAGGCGAGATCGAAGCCGAGATGGACCTGGTGGTCGATGTCCTGGCCGTTGTAGACGTAGGTCCGCTGGTCGGCGAAGCCGGCCTCGACGGCGGTATTCAGCAGCTGCTTGAAGGGGCCGCGCCAGAGGATCTCGGGCGAGGACTCGAGGGCGAGGCTCGCGATCTTCTCGTTGTTCAGCTTGCGCAGGTCGCGGTTGATCCGCAGGTACGAGCCGACGAGGTCGGACGGATTCTCGACGACGAACTCCGGCGTGTTCTGCAGGATCGCCGGCACGACGCGCGAGAGGAACTTGTCGTCGACGTCGATCCGACTATCGCGGAACTGCTTCGGGAAGACGCGGAAATCGAAGCTCCCGGTTCCCTCGTTGCCGATCGGATCCCGGGCGAAGACCTGGATCGGGACCGAGACGTCCTGGCTCGGCAGCAGCGCGAAGAAGGCCACGCGCAGCGCGGGGTCGGCGCCCGTGATGCCGGCGCCGCTGGCCGGGAAGCCCGGGTACTCGATCTCGCCGACGCGAACCCCCGAGTCGGAGTCCGGCGGGTTCACCCGATAGACGACGACCTCGGAGCCGCCCTGGTTGATGAAATGATGGAGCGAGAAGACCGAGACCTGCGGCGGGATCAGCTTGACCTCGACGGTCGCGGAGAGGGTCGAGGTCGCCTCGCGGAACCCGAAGAGGACGGGGCGCACCGCCGTGACCTGGATCTCCGCCTGTCCGGCGGCGAGGCTCGGAATCGCGCGCTTGCCGATCGAGCGGGTCACGAGCACGCGATCCTCGCCCTCGATCGCGATCCCCGCTCCGGCGTCGATCGAAGCCCCCGTCGGCCCCCCGACCGCGGAATCGAAGAGCGGCGTCGTGTTCGTCCCCTGGACGAGCGCGATCTGGAGGCGATTCAGGTTGGCCCCCGGCGCCTCGACGGCGACGGTGACGTCGCCGATCTGACCGACGGCCTCGGGGCCGGAGATCTCGATCACGGGGCCCGGCGCCCCGCCCGCGTGGATCCACGCGCCACCGGCCGCGAGCAGACAGAGAACGAGCACGAAGAGGAAGATGCGCATGGCGCGAGAGTTTACCGGCGGCGCCCTCGATGCCAACGAGACGAAGGCGCGAAGCGACAAAAAATCGCGCCGGTCTCAGCCGCGCGCCGCCGTCTCCGCCGCGTCGCTCGTCGCGCTCGCCCCTTTCGGCGCTTCGTACCAGATCGGCGAGGTCCAGAGCCTCTCCTGGATCGTCGTCGGGATCTTCGGGTCCCGGCAGGCCGGCGGCCGTTCGGCCTCGGGGAGCTCGAGACATTGCAGCGCGCTCCAGCGACAGCTCGGATTCTCGAGCACGCGGACGGAGTAGACCGCGGCCTGCGCCGGATCGAAATCGGGGTCGGTCCACACCGCACAGAGACTCTCGTGTCCTTCGCCGCGGGGCGTGCAGGTCGCCGGATCGACGTCCGCCCCGTTCGCCCCGCCGGCCACGTCGTGGATGACCTGATGGAAGCCGTCTTCCGCGTCGACCCAGCCCTTCACGATCTGGACGCGCTGGAGCAGGCCGCCCGGATGCTCGGGAATGCCGGCGTCCCGCAGTGCGCTGACCACGAAGGACGGCGCGGCTGCCCCCTCCGGCCGCGGCGGCAGATCGCCCCCCATCGGGACGCCGAGCGCGTCGCCCCGCTCGACGAGATCGGGCGCGCCGCAGAGATCGGCCGGCAGGCTCCAGCCGCCGTAGAAGCGGGCGGTCATGCGCGGGCCGCTGGTGCCGAAGGTCTCGCGCCGCATCATCGCGTCGAAGATCGCGTCGCGGGAGTTCTCCTCCGCCCAGACGCCGGCGACGCCGCCCGGGCTCGACATCGCGTTGTAGGTCAGCGTCACCGGCCCGGGCGGCGCCGCGAGCCGCAGCGCAGGCGTCGAGTCGACGGTGCCCATCCAGCCCGGATAGGAGTATTCCTCGACGTCGCCGGGGTTCGCGTTGTGGGAGTCGGTCGCGGCGATGATCCCGAGCTTGTAGGGGTTCACGCCGAGGCGGCGCTGCTCGCGCAGCCCCTCGAGCAGCGAATAACGCAGGAAGTCCGTGCGCGAGACGCAGCCCTGGTCCATCAGTGCGCCCTTGCCGACGCCCTCGCGGCAATCTTCGAACTGCGGCCCGCGCCACTGCTCGTAGCCGCAGAACTCGTCCGTCGCGCCGATCACGCCGTACATGCCGTTGCGGCACTCCGAGTCGCCCTTGATCTGGCTGATCTCGGCGAGCCGCTCGAGATCGGCGCGGAGCATCGCCCGGGCGCGCTGCGCCTCGAGCGGGAGATCGCGGCCGGTCACCGCGAACATGTTGCCGTTCGAGAGGTTCGAGTTGTGGGGGATCGTCAGGACGTCGCAGCCGGTGCCGGCATCCCGACACTCCTCGCGCAGGCGCGTCCACAGGTCGTAGACGTCGGGCACGTCGATCCAGGGAATCGGCGCCTTCGGGACCGCGGCGTTCCGGAAGATCACGTTGTGGTGGATCTTCGCGAGGCCGGGGGTCGCCGTGTATTCGTAGGCGTGGAAGGTCGTGAAGCGGCAGGCGGCGGTGCGGTCGTAGTGGCGCTCGGCGGCGGCCTGCTGCTCCTCCCAGACGGTGCGCATCGCCGTCCGGCAGATCTCGCCGTCGGGGCCGCAGAGCTCGTCGCTGCGCCGGGTGTGCTGCATCTCGGCGTCGAGGGCGCTCGAGAGCTTCGACATGCGTGCGCCGAGGCTCATCGCGTTCTTCGCGCCGAAGGCGGGCGGGGGCGTGTCGGCGTCGTCGCCCCGGAAGACGCGGCAGGCCTCGGTCTCGTAGACGGCCGAGCCGGGGCGGGTGCAGAGGGCGACCTCGCCCTGGAAATCCGCGTGATCGGTCAGCGCCACGAAGTCGAGGGCCCGCTCGAGGCGGGCCGGGCGCGTGCCCCGACCCTCGGCATCGAGCGGCGGGAGCAGGACCTCTTCGCCCTTGCCGAAGCGGTAGGTCTCGTCGGGGCCGTTGCGCACGTCGGCGAGCCAGGCGTCCATCGAGAGCGTCGAGTGGACGTGGAGCTCGCCGAAATAGGCCTGACGCCGGGGGTCGCGATCGAGGCAGGCCTCGCGGACCTCGCTGTAGGGCCGTCCGCTCGGGGCGAGGGCGGGCGTCGGCGCGGCGTCCGGCTGGGTCGCCGGCGTTGCGGACGCCGCGGGCTCGGTCGGCGCCTCGCGCCGCTCGCATCCCGCTGCGACGGCGATCGCGACGAGGAAGGCGAGCGGGAAGGCGAGGGCAGGACGTTCGATCATCGGGATCTCCACGGGGGCGGGTTGCGACGGGCTTCGCGGCGCTCGCGAGGACGCTAATCCAGCGCCGATTGGCGCGTCCATGGCGATCGCCGTTATCGAGTAGAGTCCGGCTTCGAGCATCGCAGCCGCGGAGGTCCCCATGACGACGAACGAGAGCGCCCTGCAGACCCTGATCGACAAGGCCGAGATCCGCGACGTCCTGTCGCGGTACTGCCGCGGGCTCGATCGGATGGACAAGGAGATGGCCTACGGCGTCTGGCATCCCGGCGCGACGGCCTTCTACGACGGGATCTACGAGGGCACGGGGCGCGGCTTCATCGACTGGGTCTGGCAGGCCCACGCCGCGATGGAGCGACACTCCCACCAGATCACGAACGTCCTGATCGAGGTCCACGGCGATCGCGCGATCAGCGAGGCCTACGTCACCGTCGTCCTCTGGACCCAGCAGGGCGCCGACGGCCGCCAGAAGGAGCTCGTCGGCCGCGGCCGCTACCTCGATCGCTTCGCCCGCAAGAACGGCCGCTGGGCGATCGAGCACCGCACCCATCTGCTCGACATGTCGAGCGAGCTCGATCTCGATCGCATGGACGTCTCCGAGGGCGCGACGCGCGACGCGACCGACCTCTCCTTCGAGTTC
>JBIPOQ010000265.1:0-5416 GCA_044379055.1 Myxococcota bacterium | reverse complement strand
CGGGCACCACGAGCATCGGCTTCTCGGTCTCGATCAGCGCGCGCAGCGCGGCCGGGTCGCTCATCGTGACGGTGCGCGCATGGTGCGCCACCTGGTGGCCCGGCGCGTTTTCGTAGCGATCGACCGCGATCGTCTCGACGCCGAGGCGCTGCAGCGCGATCAGCACCTCCTTGCCGAGCTCGCCGGCGCCGAGCAGCATCACGCGCGTAGCGTGCGGGGAAAGCGGAGTTCCGAGGGTGGGCGTGGTTTTCATGGTCGCTGAGGCTAGCCGAAAATCCGACGATCGAACGCTCGACGAGCGCCGCGCCGCGCGTGCGGAATCAGGAAACGGAGAAGTCGCGGTCCAGGGCCTCGCGTTCCGCGGTGGTCGTCTCTCGCCGTGCCGGAATACGAGTTGCTGCAGGGACTGCAGATCGACATTCACGCATGCCTGTCGCTGCGCGAGCTCGAGTGCCCTGTCTTCCTGCGGGGCTCGAAGATCGCGCGGATCACTGCTGCGCAGTGCGTCGAGTGCGTCGTCCAGCGACCGGGTTCGAATCGACGGATGCTCGATCAACAGTGCGGCGATGGAATCGGCTGCTTCAGCGCGCCGCCGCCGCGACCCTCCGCCTCGCGCGTGGATTCGCCAGCAGGAGCCTCGCGTGACGTCGGGATCGATACCTATCCATGCAGCGATGCCGGCGACTGGCGGCGCGTGCGGATCGCGCCGATGGCCGCGCTCCCGTCCGGGCAATCCACGCTCGTCGCCCTCGCGAACAGCGCGTCGAATCAGACGAGCGAGGCCAGCTTCCCGATCGTGGTGCCGGAGCCGGGGATGGCGGCGGGGCGGATGGCGGGCGGGCTCGTGCTGGGCTGGCTCGGCGGGACGCGGGGGCGGTCGGCTCGACATCGGACAGCCGACCGCCGTCCGGCATCATGACCTGCGCCGGGCGAGGAAGACGTTCGCATCCAGCACGACCTCGACCCGTCCGCCGAAGCGTACGATCGTCTCGCCGACGGAATCGAGCAGGTGCTCTCGCACTGAATCCACGAGCCGATGATGATCGGAGAACGACGCGAGCAGCGCCCGATAGGTCTCCGGCGAATGATGGACGCGCTCGGGGTACGAGAGGACGCGAACCGGATCGAACAGCCCCGACGCGCCGATCTCGCCGGGGAGCGGACCGTTCTCGGCGTACCAGGCGGTCTTCGAGGTCGGCGTCGCACTCGGCGCCATCGCGGCATAGACGCGTTCGAGCGCCTCGGCGAGCTCGGGGTCGACGAGGCGGAAGTCGCGACCGATGACGCCGAGCATGCCGCCGGGCCGAAGCTGTTCCGCTGCCTTCCGCCAGCGGATCGCCGGATCGATCCAGTGGAACGCCTGCGCGGAGTAGACGAGATCGAAGAGACCCGGTCTCCCCTCCCAGGCTTCGAAGGTCGTCTCGAGGATCGTCGTCGCGGGATACGCGGCGAGCTTCTGCCAGAGCATCGCGACCAGGCGCGGCGCCGGCTCGAGCCCGAGGAGGAAATGGCCCCGCGCGGCGACGGGAACCGTCGCGATGCCGGTGCCGGACCCGATCTCGAGCAGGAACGACTCGGGACCCACGCCACTCTCGCGCAGGAGATCGTCGAAGAGCGCCTCCGGATAGCGTGGGCGGGCGCGGTCGTAGAGCTCGCCGATCGCGTCGAAGGGATTGCTCGGGTCGTCGGTCCGGGTCGACATCGGGCCTCCACGGCCCTGGACTCTAGAATGCAGTCTCGTAGCGGACCATCGTCGCGTTCGATCGCCGTCGCCGGAGAGGCCGCTGCCCCCTCAACCTACCGGCTCCGCAGCGCGCTCGCGCACCGGCACGTTGCTCATCCGCGGCCTCCCCGAACGGGGCCCGTTCGGGGCAGGTGGACCTGACTGAAACGACCGTGGGTGGAGAAGAGGCAGCTCGAACGGCCTATCCGCCACCCCCTGCGCATTGCCCGTCGCGTCCCCGGTCACGACGCTGGCACTGCCGGCAGAGTCGGTGCCCGGATCGAAGTCGCACCCGCCGTTGAAGTGACCACCCTATCCGCGCCCGAGGCCACCGACTCGGCGGGCCCCCGGACCTCACGGACAGACCGACGATCCGTTGCAGGCGTTGTTGCCGAGGTTGCCGAGGCTCGTCCCGTTCACCGTCCCGCCCGTATTGCTCGTGACCACGTTCTCGCGGTAGCTGGACTCAGAGCCGAGGTTCAGGCCGAATCCGCTCTTGATACGAACGGTGTTGCCCAAGACGGCCGATCCAGAGCCGGTCTGGATCCCGACTAATCGATTCGATCGAACCCGCACGTTCGTCACCTCGGCCTGAACGCCAAGCTGCACTCCGTTGCTGCCCATGCCCCGGATGCTGCCATGACTCACGTAAGTCCCGGGCACCGAGTTCGACGTCCTTTCCACGCCGGACCCCGTTCCCGTGTTGGGCGTGCACGCAGTGGGCGTACCGCTGCAGATGACCGGTCCGCGGATCGTGAAGTCGTTCAGATCGATCCCGACATTGTCGCTGCCGACCTGGATCGCGCTCGTATTCTCATCCGGGACGACGAGGTTGCTCGTCAATGGATAGCTGCCGGACGCCGTGATCGTGACCGGGAGACCCGCCGCATCCCCGCGAAGCAGCCCGTCTGCACCGCGCAGGTCTGGTCGATCTCCAACACGCCGTCCGAGGCGAGGGCGGGCATCGACCCTGCCGAGGTTGCCCCGAGCGTTCCCGGCAGGACGATCAGGCGGCGCGTGCTGATGGCTCGCATGAGGTGCCGCAGTGTGCGGCGACTGGCGCTCCGAGCCGACTCGAGGCGGCGACTGCGAAGAGCTGCAGGGGATCCAGCGTGGGCATGAGCGCTGGGAGAAGGGAAAAGCGCGGTCGAATCGGCAGTCGGTGTCGGGTGGTCCACTGGGGCTCGTCGCGTGGGGGCTCGTCGTTCGACGACTCGAGGTCGCCTTCGGTACCGTCGATGAAGAACTGGGTCGGAGAAAGGAATGGGTCGCCGTCAGACCGGTTCGATCGCCACCCTACACGTCGTCGTCGAACACGGATATCCCCCGAACAGGGGATGCGCTCCCGTCCAACCGATCGAGGCGCCCGCCAGCTCGACCGCGTCTCAGGTCGCGCCATGCTCGAGCTCGGAGAGGCTCCGGAACCAGGCCCGACCAGACGCGTCTGAACTGGAGCCTTCTCCAGGAACGGCCCTCTGAAGCGTGATGGTCGAGCGGGCTAGGCGGTCCAAGCGGCTCGCCGTGTCAGGCGTTCGAGCCCGAGTGGACGACGCCGAGCACCATGTCGACGGTGGCGTGCTCGGCCGCGTTTCGGGCCGCGGGCGTGCGATGTTCCGCGCGCTCGAGGTCGGCCAGCAGCGCGAAGACCACGCTGATCAGGCCTCGACGGCGCGTTGCCTGCTGACTCGCCGGCACCGGCGCGGCGTGGCGCGACAGCTGGCTCATGATGAGGCCGGTGGCGATCCAGTCCTCGCGCCGCACGAGTTCCACGCCGGGATAGTCGCGGATCTTCTCCATGAAGCGGGCGTGATAGCTCGGCGATGCGCCGCGTTGATGCTCGAAGACGGGCTCCAGGAGAGCCCGAATCAGCCCGCGCGCGGTGTACTCCCCCGCCGCTTGCAGCAGGGCCAGGCGCTCGAGTCGCTTGGGCTCGAAGACGCTCTGGCGGGCATCGACGACCGCGCCGACGAGCTGTTCACGCGTGCCGAAGTGGTACCGGATGGCGGAGCTGTTGCGTTGACCGGCTGCCGCGACGACCTGGCGCAGCGAAACGGCGGGGCCTTCTTCGGCGATCAGGCGTTCGGCAGCGTCCACGAGGGAGAGGCGCCCGGGTCTCGGATTTTGTTCATCCACGTTTTCAGAGTAGCTCGATCGTATTGTCATCCTAATTCGTTCGTATTACCGTGCTCGGTCACAGCCGTTCGCAGCGCGCCGTGTGCTCGGCCGCGTCCCGCACGACGGAAGGAGATGGACCGGGTGGCGACCTTTCCTCATGACGCGGATCAGCTCGAGTGCGGGGACCTCACACGGCTCGTTCGATCCCTCCATCCAGGGGTCGAGGTCGCCGACTTCGAAGTGCTGGAGAGCAAGACCTTTGCCGCAGGCACGGACGAGGTCTCTACGGCCGGTCGCATCCATGTCGACGTCGTCCTCGCGGGCGAAGGCAGCGACTCGCTTCCGCGGCAATGGATGATCAAGGTCTGCCGCCCCGATCTCGGCGACATTCCGCTCTACGAAAACGAAGTCGCCTTCTACACGCGGCTGCGCCCGGAGATCGGGATCGAAGCACCAGCGTCTTTCGGTGGGCTCTACGAGCGGGGGCAAGCGGGCTTCGCGGTTGCACTCGAAGATCTCCGTCTCCGGGACGTCCGCTTCTGCAACGTCAAGAGCGATGTCTCGCTCGCCCAGATCGAATCCCTGCTCTGCGCCCTCGCCACGCTGCACGCGCGCTAT
Organism: Myxococcota bacterium; assembly: GCA_044379055.1. Taxonomy (GTDB): domain Bacteria; phylum Myxococcota_A; class UBA9160; order UBA9160; family UBA4427; genus UBA4427. Next base: position 960 of record JBIPOQ010000265.1, on the reverse strand, counting down.
TGGAAGTCGCCGAGATTCGAAGCCGATCTCGCCTGGGTCGAGCCGCACACCTCCGGCGCGATCTACACCATGTTCAATCGCCCGAACATGATTCCGGCGCTGATCGCGGAGGAGATCGAGCAGAATCAGTTCAAGAAGGAGCTCGTCGAGGCGGCGGGCCAGACGGCCGAGGGTCTCTATCGGGAATTCCGAAAGCTCCAGAAGCATCAGGCGACCCTGCCGCAGACGCTCTGCCACGGGGATACCCACATCGGCAATACCTATCTTCTGCCCGACGGAGCGGCCGGTCTCGTCGACTGGCAGCTGATGGCGCGCGGCTATTGCCTCCACGACGTCACGTATCTGCTGATGACCGGCTTGAGCGTCGGGACGCGGCGTCGCCACCAGAAGGACCTGCTCGCCTACTACCGTGCCGAGCTGGTGAGGCAGGGCGTCGCCGATGCCCCCTCGCTCGAAGATCTCTGGCTCGAGTACCGTCGCGCGGCCGTGTGGGGCGTCTACATCGGTTGGCTGACCACGCCGATCATGAATTACGGCTGGGACATCTGCGTGAACAACCACATTCGATTGCTCACCGCCTATCAGGATCTCGAGTGCAGCAAAGCGCTCGCAGACCTGCCCGACGCGGATCCCTTCTGAATCCATCGGACGGGGATGGGCGGATCAAGCCCGATCTTCCGCGCTTCAGCGCGCGCGATGCGGCGTGATGACTTCGTACAAGCGCGTCACCGCGCCGTCGGCGAGGGCGTCCGTCATCTGGAACCCGCCCGAAGTGCCGCGCCGCATCAGCTCGGCGAGGGTCGCCGAGACGTCGTCCGTCTCCATGTCGTAGACCGCGAGGTAGCGATGACTCGGAGCCGGCTCGCCCGGCTGGGGGCGAATCGCATAACGCTCCGCCCCGGTAAAGCCGGGCACGGCGACGACCTCCGCGAGGTGGACCCCGTCGTACCATTGGTTGAA
>JBIPOQ010000018.1:0-18448 GCA_044379055.1 Myxococcota bacterium | reverse complement strand
GTCGCGGGGGTCGCCGCGTCGCGCACGTCGAAGGTCTGGCGAACGATGATGCTCTCGGAGCCCTCCTCCATCGGGAGCCAGTTGCCGGGCTGCGGATGGCGGCTGACGAGGATCTCGAAGCCTCCGTCGGGATCGACCTTCAGGCTGCGTGCATCGATCTGTCCCGTCGGGCGCATCTCGGCGTCGCGGTCGTAGCTGCCCGCCTTGGTCCCGAAGCTGAGATAGGGCACGGTCCCGCGCGTGCCGCGGATGCGATAGTCGTGACGGCCCGAGATGTTGCAGTTGTGATAGATGTTGTCCGGGTTGTCGTTGCCGATCCGGATCGTCTCGTTCGAGAGCTGGAAGAAGCGCGGATGGCACGGATCGGCGGACTCGATCTGGCTCTCGAGGCCGGCCCGCAGGAGACGCGTCAGATAGCGGATGCCTTCGGCGCGGTCGAAGGCGGTCGCGGGCGTGCTGGGACGCAGGATCGTCTCGCCGGCCGCTTCGAGGGCGCGACAGAAATCGCGCCAGGCGCTTCCGTCCAGAATGCGTTGCTCGGATCGGCTGGTCATTGAAGAGCTCCTCGGATCGACACGGCGACGGCAGTCGCCCGTGTCTCGATTCTCGGAGGTTTCGACCGCGAGGTCAATTGCCCCGTTGGACTGCGAAAACGAGCGCCTGAGGCGACGGGTCGATGGGGAGGTGGATGACGACGCGGGTTCCCGTCTCGAGGATCGACTCGATGCGGATCTGGCCGCCATGGTCCGCGACGATGCCATGGGCGACCGAGAGGCCGAGGCCCGTCCCGCCCTCGCGCGTGCGCGTCGAGAAGAAGGGCTCGAAGAGCCGCTCCTGGTGCTCGGGCGGGATGCCGCGGCCGTCGTCGGTGATCTCGATCGTCGCCCATTTGTCCCGGCGCGCGAGTCGGAGCGAGACATGTGCGCCGGACGGTCGCGACTCGATCGCGTTGCGCAGCACGTTGACGATCGCCTGCTCGAGCTCGATCGGGCTGATGCGGGCGAGCAGGCCTTCGTCCTCGGTCGTGAAGGCGATCGTGGCCCGTCGATCCTTGGCGTAGGCGCTGATCGCCCGCTGGGCGCGGCGGGCGACGCGATTGAGATCCTCGACCCATTTCGTGGTCGGCTGGTCGCGCGAGAACTGGAGCATGCTCCGGACGATCTGCGCGCAGCGCTGTACTTCGGCGAGGTTGTCGATCAGCGCGCGCTCGAAGATGTCGCGGGCGTCCTCGTCGTCCCGACAGAGGAGCGCGTACTCGGAGCAGTTCAGGATCGCGCCGATCGGATTGTTGATCTGATGGGCGACGCCGGCCGCGAGGGTCCCGACGACGGCGAGTCGCTCGCTCTCGTGCAGACGGGCACGGGATTCGAGGAGCTCTCGCGTCCGGACGGCGACCGTCTCCTCGAGCTCTCGCTCGTAGCGGGCACGGTCGTGCTCGATCTGGCGTCGGGCGGTGACGTCGATGCCGATCAGCAGCGCCGAATCCTGGGAGATCTGGGCGTCGGAGATCAACACCGGCACGCGCCGTCCGTCCCGGGCGAGGAATTCCTTCTCGTACGGCTGGGTGAGGTCGCGCTGGTCCGTCACGGCGGCCCGCCGCTCGTCCTCCTCGCGGTACTCCGGGGCGGTCAGTGCACGCCAGTCGAGGGGGAGGTTCTCTCTCGAATAGCCGAGCAGCGAGAGGAACGTGTCGTTCGCCTCGCGGATCCAGCCGTCCCGATCCGCCACGAATACGCTGACGATGCTCGAATCGATCAGCGACTGGAAGCGCTCCTGTCCCTGGCGCAGGCGATTCATCAGCTCGAGATGGTCGGTGATGTCGATCGTCGCGCCGACGACGCGCGTGGATTCGCCGGCGCCATCGACGTCGACCTCGGCGATCGTGCGCAGGGTGCGGATCTCGCCGTCGAGCTCCCGCACGATGCGATAGGTGTGTTCGACCGGCTTCGCGAGCTCGGGGAGGCCGGCGATCTTCGCGATCGTCCGCTTGCGGTCTTCGGGATGGATCCGGCGGCGCAGCCGCGTGACGGAGTCCAGCCCGCTCGCCGTCGTCGCGCCGTGCATCTGGAAGAGCGTCTCGGAGCAGGTCAGCTGGCCGGTTCGCAGGTCGAGCTCCCAGCTCCCGAGGCCCGCGATCTGCTCGGCGCGCCGCAGCCTCGCCTCGCTCTTGCGCAGCCTTTCCTCCTGGCTCGCCCGTTCGGTCACGTCGCGGATTCGCGCCAGGATGCGGAGCTCTCGCGCGGGAGTCGTGTAGCCGGTCGCGGCGAACTCGAACCAACGCTCGGATCCGTCCGGGAAGACGGCCCGCTGCAGGGATCCCGGCTCGGCGGCGACGTCCTCGGCGGTGATCTGCCCCTTCTCCCGGAGCGCGATGGCGACCCGGGAGGCGTTGTCGGCGAGCAGGAACTCGGAGATGTTGCGGCCGAGGAGGCCCGGGCTCGCGCTCCCGGACGCCGCGATCGCGCCCTGGCTCGCGAAGGTCAAGACGCCCCGGTCGTCGAACTCCGCGAGAAAATCCGTGCTCGAATCGGTGAGGGCCCGCAGGCGGAACTCGTTGGCTCGGGCGGAGTCTTCGTCGCGTCTCGCCTTGCGACCGAAACGGTCGAGATGGACCGCGATCTGCGTCGTCCCGAGCGGAACGCCGACGGCGATCCAGGCGATCCAGTTGGCCCAGCCGAAGCCGCCGCCGGCACGACTCGAGGCGTCGAAGAACTCGACGGCGCCGTAGGCGAGGAATCCGAAGGAGAGGATGCGATCGCTGAGGGCGACCGGGACCGGCGGGTCACGCCGCGGATGCACGATAACCCAGGAAGCCACCGCCGCGAGCATCGGGTCGGTCGCCATCGCGATCGAGATCGCGTTCTCCGGCGCGCCGAGCAGCCAGGACGCGGACCGGAAGGCGCCGAGCAGGAACGCCACGGGAATGATCCACGACGGCTCTTCCCGTCCGGTGTGTGCACAGGCGCCGAGCACCATGAAGGGGGCGACGAAGGTGCTGAAGAGCGGGCCGAGAGCCTCGATCTCGGGGTACTCGGTGGTCAGCAGCGTCACCACCGCGGACTCCAGCAACGCGCTCCAGCCGATCAGCCAATAGGCCAGCGGCTGGATGCCCAGGCGGAACAGCAGGACGGAGACGATGGTCAGGATGAGCGCCGTCGAGGCGAAGGCGACGAGCGAAAGCACGAGGAATGAGCTCATCTCTTGGCTCCAGCGGATCGTCGCGCGAGTATACGGCGCGCGCGTCCGGATTCGCGGTCGAATCCGGAATGGAACGCCCCGGCGGATGCGAATCGGATCCCGCCTCGGAGCAAGGGAAACGTCGTGGCGAACCTGATCGAGCGGGACCGGCGGCGCGTCTGGCATCCCTATGCGGGGCCGGTCGCGAGCCCGCTCTTCGGGGTCGACTCGGCCTTCGGTGCGCGTCTGCGGCTCGAGGACGGGCGCGAGCTCGTCGACGGCATGTCGTCGTGGTGGTCGGTGATCCACGGCTATCGCCATCCGCGGATCGAGGCCGCGGTCAAGGACCAGCTCGAGCGCTTTCCCCACGTCATGTTCGGCGGCCTGACGCACGAGCCGGCCGTCCGGCTCTGCGAGCGCCTCGCCGAGCGAGCGCCGGGAGGGCTCGAGCGCGTCTTCCTGTCCGACTCGGGGTCGGTGGCGGTCGAGATCGCCCTCAAGCTCGCGCTGCAGGTCTGGCAGGCGCGGGGCCGACCCGAGCGGCGGCGGATGCTCGCGCTGCGGGGCGGGTATCACGGCGACACGTTCGGGGCGATGGCGGTCTGCGATCCGGTGACCGGGATGCACGGTCTGTTCGCCGGCTCGCTGACGCCCCAGCTCTTCGCCGAGCGGCCGGCCCGGCGCTTCGGCGAGCGATGCGGTCCCGAGGACCTCGCGGACCTCGAACGGCTCTTCGCCGAACACCAGGGCGAGCTCGCGGCCGTGATCGTCGAGCCGATCGTCCAGGGGGCCGGGGGCATGTGGTTCTACTCGGCGGACTATCTGCGCGCGCTGCGGCGGCTCTGCGACGCGTCGGGCGTATTGCTGATCGCCGACGAGATCGCGACGGGCTTCGGGCGGACCGGACGCCTGTTCGCCTGCGAGCACGCGGGCATCGCCCCCGACATCCTCTGCGTCGGGAAGGCGCTGACCGGGGGGACGCTGACCCTCGCGGCGACGCTCGCGAGCGCCGAGGTCTGTCGCGCGATCGCCGAGGGCGAGCCGGGCGTCTTCATGCACGGCCCGACCTTCATGGGCAACGCGCTCGCCTGCGCTGCGGCGAACGCGAGCCTCGATCTGCTCGAGACGGGCGCCTGGTCCGAGCAGGTCGCCGCAATCGAAGGCGCCCTCGAGGCGGGACTCGCCGCCTGCCGCGAGCTCCCGGCGGTCGCCGACGTGCGGGTCCTCGGGGCGATCGGCGTCGTCGAGCTGCACGAGCCGGTCGACATGGAGCGCGTCGCGCCGGCGTTCGTCGAGCAGGGAATCTGGATCCGACCCTTCGGCCGGCTCGTCTACACGATGCCGCCCTACGTGATCGAAGCGGGCGATCTGCGCCGGCTGACCGACGGGATCCACGCCGTCGTCGCGTCTCTCGACGCGTCCGACACTTCTCACGACAAGTCCGACACGTCTCTCGACACCCCGGTCTGACGCGCGCCCCGGAAGGACGACGGTCGCCGTCTGCGGCCGGCAGGTCGGGATCCGTCGCGTTCGCCTCGAGAACGCGACGACTGCCGGGGACGGGCGACCGTCGTCTTGGGGGGCTCTCGATCGATTGGGCTCGGGACGTGCGCCCTGTTCGTCCGGCGCCTTCCCCGATCGACTCCGGCATCGATGCGATGACACGGGAGGGGATCGGGCTCGGGCTCCGGACCGCACGCCCCGACGACCGAGAGGCATTCGATCAGGGATGTGAGTCGATGCTGGCTTCGCGTGCGATCACATCACAGACCGCGCGGAATACAAGAGCCATTCCCGCCTCGCCCGCGAATTTCTCGCATTAGGCGGCGAAGCGTGGGGATGCGGCAACTGCCGAGCGGGGCGGAATCGCATCCGATCCGGAGAGTGACCCCTCGTCAGATGACACGTGTCAGTGACGCCTGCCGATCGAACCGGTCCGGCGCTGTTATTTCCGGAACTGCCGGAAGTCGGGCTTGCGCTTTCCGACGAAGGCCGAGATCGCCTCGCGGTTCTCGGGGCCGCCGAAGAGCTTCGACATGCCGGCGGTCTCGAGGGCGCGGGCGGTCCGCACGTTCTCCGCGTGGAAGGACTTCAGCATCCGCTTCATCTCCATGAGCGAGCTCGTCGGCCACTGCGCCATCTGCCTCGCCTTCGCGGTCGCCTCGGCGAGGACGCGATCGTCGGGCAGGGCGCGGGTCGCGATGCCGTATTCGACGGCACGCGCGGCGTCGACCCAGTCGGCGGTATAGAGCAGCTCCGCGGCCTGCTTCTGGCCGATCACGAGGGGCGCGAGGTAGCAGGACGCCGCCTCGGTCACGAGGCCGAGGTTCGCGAAGGGCATGCGCAGGCGGGCGGACTCGCCGACGTAGACGACGTCGCAGTGGAACAGGACGGTCATGCCGTAGCCGATCGCGCAGCCGCGGACCGCGGCGACCAGCGGCTTCTCGAGGGCGCAGATCGCGTCCATCATGAACTCGAAGGGCGGGGGGCCGCCGGTCGGCTGGTGTGAGGCGGTCAGGTCCATGCCCGAGCTGAAGTCGTCGCCGGCCCCGGTCAGCAGGACGACCGCGACCGCGGGGTCCGTCTGCGCCCGGACGAAGGCCTCGCCGACGGCGCGGAAGGCCTCGGGGTTCATGGCGTTGCGGCGCTCGGGGCGGTTCATCGTGATCGTGAGGACGCCCTCTTCGTCGAGGTGCGTGAGGGCGAGGGGGCTCGTCATGGCGGGGCCTTTCTTGGGGGCGCGGGGGCTGGGAGGGCGAGTCTACCGACGGGCGCCGGGGGGAACAAAGGGCGGTCCGACGGGTTAGAATCGCGGCCGCCCGGACCGGCCCCGCGCGGCGCCGCCGCCGAGCCCGACCCGAACGCGTTTCTTCACCGGACAATCCGACGCTGGAGCCCCCGATGCCGATCAGCCCGATGGACGAGTACCTCGCCCACCAGACCACCGACACCTTCGACTACGTCTTCACGAGCGATCGCAACTTCTACGACCGCTACTACTTCAACATGCACGACTCGAAGGGCGACTTCTTCATGGTCGCCGGCCTCGGCCAGTACCCGAACCTCGGGGTCACCGACGCCTTCGTCACGATCTCCCACGGCACGCAGCAGTACACCGTGCGCGCCTCCCGCGCCCTCGGCAGCAATCGCATGGATACGAGCGTCGGCCCGTTCTCGATCGAGGTGATCGAAGGCCTGAAGTCCCTGCGCCTGCGCTGCGCCGAGAACGAATGGGGCGTCTCCTTCGACATCCGCTTCGACGGCACGGTCCCCGCCCTCGAGGAGCCGAAGACCTTCCAGCGCAACCGCGCCCGCGTCACGTCCGACGTGTCGCGTTATGCGCAGGTCGGGAGCTACACGGGCCACGTCACCGTCGCGGGCCAGCGCTACGACGTCACCCCCGACAAGTGGAAGGGCGCCCGCGACCGCTCCTGGGGCGTCCGCCCCGTCGGCGAGCGCGAGGCCCCGGGCATCGCGATCGAGGACCTGATGTCGGGCCAGCACGGCTTCTGCCACCACTGGATCCCGCTCCAGCTCGACCGCGGCATGTACAAGGTCATGTGGGACGCCGACTACTCGGGCCGCGTGATCGTCGAGGAGGCGGCCTTCGCCCCGGCCTACGGCCAGGCCGGTGCGATCCAGAAGTTCGGCACCCCGAAGATCGAGCCCGTCTTCCTCTCCGGGACGCGCGAGCTCGAGTCCGCCCGCACGACCCTCTGCGTCGACGGCGGCCAGGACCTCGTCATCACGAGCACCCCCCTGCGCACCGTCTACCTCGCCGCCGGCACGGGCTACATCCCGAGCGACGACTGGGGCCACGGCCACTACAAGGGAAAGCTCGTCGTCCAGGGCAAGCAGTACGACATGTCGACACAGGAGAAGCGAACGCCCTTCGCGATCCTCAACGAGACGCTCTGCCGCTTCGATCTCTCGACCGGCGAGGTCGCCTACGGAATGCACGAGAACATGTGTCTCGGCGTGTTCAAGCCCTACGGCTTCGAGAAGGGCGATCAGGTCGCGCCGTGAGGCGAAGGACGCCGCCGGGCCGGTCGGGGCTCAGGCCTCGTCGGGTCGAGCGACGTGGACCGTCAGCTGCTGGAACGGAATGACCCAGCCGTTCTCGTTGCAGACGTCGACGCAGATGCGCGCGAGATGGCGCCGCTGTGGGGCGTATTCGTTCGCCTGGCTGCCGTCGAGGTCCACGCGGATGAAGTAGTCGAGGGAGGAAGGCCCGGCCTTGCTGAACTCGACGGCGACGCCGACGAGCGATGCCGCCCAGCGGGACGCCCGCCAGCGGCGCTCGACCTCGGTCTGCATCAGATCGCGGTCGGTCGTCGTGATCTCGGACTGATTCTCGTAGTCGAGGCCGAACTCGAGATCGACGCGATAGCCGTGGGAGAGGACCTCGAGGGTCTTCGAGGCGAACTCCGCCGTCGGCATGGAGAGGCGATTTCCGCCTGGCGCCTGCAGCCGGACGATCTCCGTCGACTGCAGCTCGACGACCGCCGAGCGCCCGCTCTCGAGCAGCACGACGTCGCCCGTCTTCGTCGGGAACCAGGGCTCGCCGTCCTCGGTCGGGCGGGACCGGAGGCTCGCGAGATCCTCGATCGGGATGCGGACGTGGCCGCCGACCAGAGCGGGGTTCGCGAGCACGCAGTAGAAGCCGATCGATTCGACGCGCCAGGGCAGCCCGTTCCAGATCACGCGCTGCCCCTCGCGCACCGCCCCCATGTCGAGGATCAGGACCGCCTGGGACCAGAAGCGCGGAAGCGCCTGCTTCGAAGCCCAGACGAGCCCGAGGATCAGGAGCAACGCGAGGATCAGGAGCACCCAGTCGCCGAAGAAGTAGAGGGCGAGGACGAAGACGAGCACGGCGCCGACGACGCTGAAGACCGAGTAGACGAGGCCGAAGACGCGGCCATGGAAGGTCTGGCCGCGCTGCACGAAGCCGGGACGCTTGCCGAGAAAGGTGCGGAGCCGTCGCAGCACGACGAGGAAGGTCACCATCGCGACGACGGCGAGCACGAGATTGCGGCCGCGGCTCTTGAAGAAGAGCCCGAAGACCTCGTGGACGGTTTCCGCGAGGGAGCGGCTCTCGGCGGTCTGTTGGTCCAGCTTCTGCGCGGTGACGTCGAGGGTCGCGTCGAGGGCCGAGCGGCGGACGGTCCAGTCCTTGCGCTCCGAGGCGAGCGCCTTCAGCAGCGGCTCGTCCTTCGTCGCGCCGGAGACGGTGTCGAGCCGGGCGAGCGCCTTGTCGATCGTCTTCAGCTGACCCTCGAGGTCGGCGACCTCGGTGCGCAGGCGATCGATCTCCCGCGGCCGGCTCGTCGCGCGCTTCAGCTCGTTGATCAGCGGACTGAGCAGGATGCGCACCTCGCGTCCGAGCTCGAAGGGCGGCTGCTCGGTCTCGGCTTCGAGGGAGAGCGGATCGACGCCCGTCGCGAGCTCGGAGAAGCTGCGAGACAACCGCTCGAGATCCGAGGCCCGGGCGCGGACCTGGCGTTCGAGCTCGGCCTCGCGCCCCTTGGCGGCGTCGGACCGGAGCTCCGTCTGGAGGGCGCGTAGATCCGACTCGGCCTGGCGCCGCGCAGAGAGGATGGCGACGAGGCTCGCTTCGCGGGCGCGTCGCGTTGCGCGCGGGACGACCGGCGGTTGCGGCGCGGCGGCCTCGCTCGGCGAGGCGTTCGGTGCAGTTTCGCTCGCGTCGGCGTCGGACCGCGCGGCTTCGGGGGCCGAGGACGACTGGGCGACCAGAGGCGAGGGCAGGGCGAGGCCGGCCGTCAGGATCAGCGCGCCGGTCGCGAGCATGGGGGCGAGGCGCCCCCGACGAGCCGCGAACGCGCGAGTCCACCGAATCCCGAGCCCGACGACGAACACGCCCAACATGCGGTTCCGGTTAGCACCGCCCGTCGGGAGGGGCCAGCACCGCACGCGTTCCCGCGCATTCGCTGGCTAGAATGGCCGCGCACGGAAGTCGCCACCGGCCCGGCCCGGGGCTCGCGAGGGGGATCGGGATGCGTGGAATCGCGCGAATGCTGGTATTGGGAGCGATCCTGCTCCTCGCCGTCGTCTGGGTCGCGGGCACCGGGCGCCTCGGGAACGGCCCCGACGTCGGCGTGATCACGGCGCCGGCGATCGATCCGGCGCTGATCCTGGCGAAGCAGGCCTCGGTCCGCGACGGCGCCGCGGCCGTCGGGGTCGCCCAGCCGAAGCAGATCCTGTTCGGCGATCTCCACGTCCACTCGACCTACTCCTTCGACGCCTTCACGCTCTCGCTCCCGATGAGCGGCGGCGAGGGCGCGCACCCGGTCGCCGACGCCTGCGACTACGCGCGCCACTGCTCGTCGCTCGACTTCTTCTCCATCAACGACCACGACCTGACCCTGACGCCCACGCGCTGGAGCGAGACGATCGAGTCGATCCGCCAGTGCAACGCGATCGCCGGCGACGCGGCGAATCCCGATCTCGTGACCTATCTCGGCTGGGAGTGGACGCAGGTCGGGGCGACGCCGGAGACCCATTACGGCCACAAGAACGTCGTCCTCCGCGGCCTCTCCGACGACGAGATCCCGCCGCGGCCGATCGCGGCCGGAGCGCCGCTCGGGGTCGAGGACGTCGGGGCGGTGCTCCCGAATCCGTTCATCATGGGCGCCTACGGCCTCTACGACCGCAAGCGGGGCGGGCTCGATCTCGTGGCCTATCAGGCCGAGCTCGCCGAGGTGGGCGAGTGTCCGCGCGGCGTCCCGGTCCGCGAGCTGCCGCGGGATTGCCGCGAGTCGGCGACGACGCCGGCCGAGCTCTTCGGCAAGCTCGACGAGTGGGGCTTCGACTCGATCGTGATCCCCCACGGCACGACCTGGGGCTTCTATACGCCCCTCGGCTCGGCCTGGGACAAGCAGCTCACGGCCGAGAACCACGATCCCGATCGCCAGAAGCTGATCGAGGTCTTCTCGGGCCACGGCAACTCCGAGGAGCTGCGCCCCTTCCGGGAGGTCGTCTTCGACGCCGAGGGCAAGCCCTCGTGTCCCGAGCCGAGCGCCGACTACCTGCCGGGCTGCTGGCGGGCGGGCGAGATCATCGAGTCGCGCTGCCTCGCGGCGAGCCAGCCCTCGGTCGTCTGCGCGGATCGGGCGGCGCGCACGCGCCAGATGTTCGTCGAGGCGGGGAACAACGGCGGCGCGCAGGTCGTGCCCGAGACGACCGTCGCGGATTGGCAGGACGCCGGACAGTGTCGCGACTGCTTCCAGCCGGCCTTCAACTATCGCCCGAAGAGCTCGGTCCAGTACATCATGGCCCTCGGCCGACGCGCCGCGAACGGCGAGCCGATGCGCTTCGAGATGGGCTTCATCGCCTCGAGCGACAACCATTCGGCCCGCCCGGGCACCGGCTACAAGGAGGTCGCGCGCAGCGAGTTCACCGAGTCCCGCTTCGGGCGCTTCCGCGAAACGCCCGTCGCCTTCCAGCGGGGCGCCGACGGCCCCCTCGACGAGCCCGCGGCGTTCGAGTTCGTCGCCGGCCGCACCGCCCCGCTCGGTGCCTTCGAGATCGAGCGCGGCGCCTCCTTCTTCCTGAACGGCGGTCTCGCTGCGGTCCACGCGAGCGGCCGCGATCGCGATTCGATCTGGGAGGCGATGGAGCGCCGCGAGGTCTACGGCACGAGCGGCCCGCGGATCCTGCTCTGGTTCGATCTCGTGAACGCGCCCGACGCGACGCGCAAGCCGATGGGGAGCAGCGTCGAGCTCGCGGCGGCGCCGACCTTCGAGGTCCGCGCGGTCGGCTCCTTCGAGCAGGCGCCGGGCTGCGGCGACGGGCCGACCTCGGCCCTCGGGCCGGAGCGGCTGATGAAGCTCTGCCAGGGCGAGTGTTACAACCCGACCAGCGTGCGGCGGCCGATCACGCGGCTCGAGATCGTGCGCATCCGGCCGCAGACGAGCGAGAGCGAGGACGTCTACGGGCTCGTCGAGGACCCCTGGAAGGTCGTCGAGTGTGCCCCGAGCGCCGACGGCTGCGTCGGAACCTTCAGCGACGAGACCTTCGCCGCCGGGGGGCGCGACGCCCTCTATTATGCGCGGGCGATCGAGGCGCCGAGCCCGGCGGTCGGGGCGGATCCGCTCGGCTGCCGGCGGGACGCCGAGGGGCGTTGCGTCGAGGTCGATCCCTGCTTCGGAAGGCCCGACGCCGACGACTGTCTCGCGGAGACCGAGGAGCGCGCCTGGTCCTCGCCGATCTTCGTGCGCCATGTGCCCGCGCCGACGGCCGAGCGATCGCTCGCGGCGGGCGCCCGATAGTCGACGCGGGGCCGGATGCGGCGTTTCGCCTGCTCGATCCGCTCGTCGGGCTGTCCTGAGCCGGCCCAGCGTGCAGGGCACGACCGAATGGATCCCGGGGAGCCGGCCCTCGGGCGGGCCCGGACGGATTCGGACGTGAGCGATCCGGCGGTCGCGGTAGACGCACGGCGCTCTCGGCTGTCGGGGGAGCCGACCGCGCAGGGGATCTGGCCGTCGAGCGAGGGGGCGTCCTCTCGGTGTCGTCTCGGAGTGGCGGCCGACTCGCGGTCGGGCGGAATCGGGTGACCGGGATCGCTTCTCGTGCGAGAATGCCGGACTCGTCCGAATCGAGGTTCCGCCCGCATGCTCGCTTCCCTCCGGACCCATCTCCCGCTCGTCCGCGTGCTCGCGACGACGCTGATCGGTGTACGCAAGCTCCGGGCGGACGTCCCGGCCGACTTCTCGGATTTCCTGCAGCCCCATTTCGAGGCCCGGCGCGACGCGCCGGTCCTGATCGGCGATCGTTCGCGGTTCACCTGGGCCGAGCTCGACGCCTTCGCGGCACGGGTCGCCGCCTGGGCGATCCGCCAGGGCTTCCGGCGCGGGGACGTCGTCGCGCTCTCGATGGAGAATCGGCCGGAGTACGTCGCGATCTGGCTCGGTCTCTCACGGGTCGGCGTCGTGACGGCGCTCCTCAATACCCATCTGACCGGCGAGCGTCTGGCCCATTGCGTGCGCGAGGCGTCGCCGCGGGCCTGGATCGTCGGCCACGAGCTGCTCGCGTCGGCGTTCTCGGCCGTGCCCCACCTCGCGGAGCGGCCGCCGCTCTACGCCGCCGATCTCTCCAGCGGGACGTCCGCGGCGGAGGCGCTTCCCGGCGGAGCTGGTTCGAGCGCGATCGAGTCCTTCGACGAACATCTCGCCGCGACGCCGCCCGCCCCGATCGATCCCGCGATCCAGGCCGCGCGCCGCGGAGGCGATCTCCTCTTCCTCATCTACACGAGCGGAACGACAGGCCTGCCGAAGGCCGCGCGCATCAGCCATCTCAAGGCCGCGCTGACCGGCATGGTGTCCTGGAAGTCCCAGGGGCTCGGTCCCGACGATCGCGTCTACTGCTGCCTGCCGCTCTACCACACCGCCGGCGGCGTGATGGCGGTCGGCGCTGCGTTGATGTCCGGGGGCTCGATCGCCGTCGCGCGCAAGTTCTCGGCGAGTCAGTTCTGGAGCGATTGTGTGCGCCATCAGGCGACCTCGGTCCAGTACATCGGCGAGCTCTGCCGCTATCTCGTCAACTCGCCGCCGCATCCCGAGGAGCGAAGCCACGTCATCCGGAGCGCGATGGGCAACGGCCTGCGGCCCGACGTCTGGCAGGCCTTCCAGGAGCGCTTCGCGATCCCGCGAATCGTCGAGTTCTACGGCGCGACGGAGGGCAATCTCGCGCTCCTCAATACGTCCGGTCGCCTCGGGGCGGTCGGGCAGATGCCCGATTTCGTCCGGCGGCGGCTGGGGATCGAGCTCGTCCGCTTCGACGTCGAGGCGGAGGAGATCGTGCGCGGGGCGGACGGCTTCTGCGAGCGTTGTGCTCCGAACGAGGCCGGCGAGCTCCTGATCAAGATCACTTCGCGGTCCCGCTTCGAGGGCTACACGAACCCTTCAGCGACCGAGAAGAAGGTCCTGCGCGACGCGTTCGAGAAGGGCGACGCCTATTTCCGGACGGGCGATCTGCTGCGGATCGACGAGGACGGCTTCTACTTCTTCGTCGACCGGATCGGCGACACCTTCCGCTGGAAGGGCGAGAACGTCGCGACGAGCGAGGTCGCCGAGGTGATCTCCGTCGATCCCGGCGTCGACGAGGCGAACGTCTACGGCGTCGCGATCCCCGGCCAGGACGGTCGCGCCGGAATGGCCGCGCTGGTCGTCAACGCGGACTTCGATCTCGACCGTCTCTCGGACGCGATCCATCGCGGGCTCGCGGCCTACGCCCGCCCGCTCTTCCTGCGCATCCTCCCGGAGATGGAGATCACGGGGACCTTCAAGCACCGCAAGGTCGACCTCGTCCGCGAAGGTTTCGACCCGCGGAAGCTCACGGACGCGCTCTATTTCCGGGACGCGGCGTCCGGCCGTTATGTCCCTCTCGATGCCGCGCGTTACGAGGCCATCACGAGCGGTCGGGAGCGGATCTGACGCCCGGCCCGACCGCCGGCGGCTCTCGGGGAAGGGAGGAGAACGGACCATGTCGAAGCCTCATCGCGTCTACGGCTCCGAGCTCTCGCCCTACTCGGTGAAGGTCCGCTCGTTCTTCCGCTACAAGGGCATCCCGCACCGCTTCCTCGTGCGCGACGCGACGACGCTCGCCGACTATCAGAAGTTCGCGAAGCTTCCGTTGATCCCCCTCGTCGTGACGCCCGAAGACGAGGGGCTCCAGGATTCGACGCCGATCCTCGAGACGATCGAGAACCGCTTCCCCGAGCCGGCGACCCATCCCGAGGATCCCGCGGCTCGCTTCCTCTCGCTCCTGCTCGAGGAGTTCGGCGACGAATGGGGCAACAAGTGGATGTTCCATCTGCGCTGGTCGCGAACCGAGGATTGCCTCTCGGCGGGCGGCCGCATCGCGGCGTCGATGGTCGCGCCGGGGGACGAGGCGGGGCGCATCGCGATGCGCGAGAAGGTCGTCGAACGCATGCGCGGGCGCGTCGGCTTCGTCGGCTCGAACGCGGACACGGCGCCATTGATCGAGCAGTCCTTCCGCGACGCCCTCGACCTGCTCGAGCGCCATCTCGCCTATCGCCCCTATCTGTTCGGCGGTCGCCCCTGTTTCGCCGACTTCGGCCTCTGGGGCCAGATCTACGAAGCCTGGACCGACCCGACGGGCGGCGCCTGGGTCGAGCGCTCGGCGCCGAGCGTGCTCGACTGGGTCCACCGCATGCTCTGGCCCCGCGCCGAGGGCGGCTTCGAGGAGCTCTCGTCGCTGCTCCCGACTCTCGAGCCCTTCCTCTCGGAGCAGGTCGGCGCGCTCTTCTGCCCCTGGACCGTCGCGAACGAGGCGGCGCTCGCCGACGGCCGCGAGGAGCTCGAGGTCGAGCTCGCGGGCCGCCGCTTCCATCAGAAGCCCCAGAAATACCATGCGCGCTCGCTCGCGGCGCTGCGCGCGCGGCATGCCGAGATCGCGGACAAGACGGCCCTCGACGCCATTCTCGAGCGCACGGGCTGTCTCGATTCGCTCCGTCCCCGTCCCTGACCTGCTCGAACCGCCGATCGGAAGGATTCCCCCATCATGCAGCTCGCGATCAATGCCCTCTCCTTCGGTCCGAAGATCCGCATCAACCTCGACCTGATCCGCCATGCCGAGCGCCTCGGCTTCGACTCGGCCTGGACGGCGGAGGCCTGGGGCAACGACGCGGTGACGACGGCGACCTGGGTCGCGGCGAAGACCGAGACGCTCAAGGTCGGGACCGCGATCATGCAGATCCCCGCGCGGACCCCCGCGATGACGGCGATGACGGCGACCACGCTGAACCAGCTCTCGGAGGGCCGCTTCAAGCTCGGCCTCGGCCCGTCGGGTCCCCAGGTCGTCGAGGGCTGGCACGGCGTGCCCTACGGCAAGCCCCTCACGCGATCGCGCGAGTACATCGAGATCATCCGCCAGATCTGGGCCCGCGAGAAGCCGCTCGAGTTCCACGGCGAGCACTACGACATCCCCTGCAAGGGCAAGGGCACGACCGGCCTCGGCAAGCCGCTGAAGAGCATCCTCCACGGCGACCCGTCGATCCCGATCTACATGGCCTCGATCAGCCCGAACGGCCTCGAGGTCGCCGCCGAGATCGCCGACGGGGTCATCCCGATGATGTACGACCCCGAGCGTTATGCCGAGCTCCTGAAGCCCCATCTCGAGAAGGGCTTCGCAAAGGCCGGCGGCGGCAAGGGCCTCGCGAGCTTCGACGTCATGACGTCCTGCACCGTGATCGTCTCCGACGACGTCGAGAAGGCGATGCAGCCCGTGAAGGCGAATCTCGCCCAGTACATCGGGGGCATGGGGGCCCGCGGCAAGAACTTCTACAACGACTACGCGAAGCGGATGGGCTTCGAGGCGGCGGCGATCGAGATCCAGGATCTCTTTCTCTCCGGCCGCAAGGACGAGGCGATCCGCGCGGTGCCCGACGCGCTCGTCGACGCGGTCCATCTCGTCGGTCCGAAGGCGAAGATCCGCGATCGGCTGCAGGCCTGGAAGGCTGCGGGCCAGCGCGGCGAGGTCGGCACGATGCTGCTCGGCGCGGCCCAGCCCGAGGCGCTCGAGCTGCTCGCCGAGGAGCTGCTCTGATGAGCGCCGCTGCTTCGGGCTCTGCGACGACGGGCTCGCCGGCGGCGGAAGGCGGGCGGCGCATCGCCTACCGGACCTGTCCGCTCTGCGAGGCGACCTGCGGCGTCGCGATCGAGGTCGAAGGCGATCGGGTCGTGCGGGTGCGTGGCGACGAGGCCGATCCCTTCAGCCAGGGCTTCCTCTGCCCGAAGGGATCGACGTTAGGCGAGCTCCACCACGATCCCGACCGGCTCCGCGGGCCCCTCGTCCGCCGCGAGGGTCGGCTCGTCCCCGCGACCTGGGAGGAGGCCTTCGCCGAGGTCGAACGTGGTCTCGGGGCGGTGCTTGGCGCCCATGGGCGGCAGGCGCTCGCGGTCCTGCTCGGCAATCCGGTGACCCATCATCTGGCGCCGGCCTTCTATCTGCGGCCGCTCGTCCGCGCGGCGGGGACGCGCAATCTCTTCACGGCGTCGACCGTCGACCAGATGCCGCAACACGTCGTCTCGGGGCTCGTCTGGGGCGACCCGAACGCGTTCCCGCTGCCCGACCTCGATCGCACCGACTATCTCCTCATGCTCGGGGCGAACCCGCTCGCCTCGAACGGCAGCCTCGTCACGGCGCCCGATTTCCCCGGCCGGCTCAAGCGCTTCAAGCCCCGCGGCGCGAAGCTCGTCGTCGTCGATCCGCGCCGGACGGAGACCGCCGAGCGCGCCGACGAGCACCTCTTCATCCGCCCCGGCACCGACGTCTTCTGGCTCGCGGCCCTGGTCCACACGCTCTTCGCCGAGCATCTCGTCTCGATCGGCCGGCTCGAGCGCTTCGTCGTCGGGGTCGAGGAGATCCGCACGCTCGTGACGCCGTTCAGTCCCGAGGCGGTGGCGCCGCTCTGCGGGATCGAGCCGGCGACGACGCGCCGGATCGCGCGCGCCCTCGCGCGTGCCGCGGCCGCGGCGGTCTACGGCCGGATCGGCAACCACACGGTCGAGTTCGGCACGGCGACCGCCTGGATGGCCGCGGTCCTGAACGTCCTGACGGGCAACTTCGATCGACCCGGCGGCGTCATGACCTCGTCGCCGGTCGCGTCGCGGATCGACGACGGCGAGCCCGGCGGCCGCGGCTATCGCATCGGGCGCTGGAAGAGTCGCGTCTCCGGTCATCCCGAGGTCAACGGCGAGTTTCCCGCGGCGGCCCTCGCCGAGGAGATCGAGGCGCCGGGGGAGGGTCGCATCCGCGCCGTGCTCTCGGTCGCGACGAATCCGGTGCGCTCGTATCCGAATAGCGAGCGCCTCGACCGCGCCTTTGCGACGCTCGACTTCTACGTCGCCGTCGACCTCTACGTCAACGAGTCGACGCGGCACGCGAACGTGATCCTGCCGCCGCCTTCCGCCCTCGAGGAGGAGAACTACGAGCTGACCTTCCTCGCCAATGCCGTGCGGAGCTTCGCGAAGTACGCGCCGCCGGTCTTCCCGCGCCGGCCCGAGGACGGCCCCTCCGAGGCCGATCTCTTCGCGCGGCTCGTCGCGATCCTCCGCGGCGAGGGGGCGGAGAGCGATCCCGCGCCGATCCACGACGCGCTCGTCGACGAATTCATCGAGCGCGAGCGGAGCGATCCGTCGGGCCCGCTCGCCGGTCGCGATGCGAACGAGATCCGCCAGGCGCTTGCCGGACTCTCGCCCGTCGGCAAGCTCCTCGACCTCCGGCTGCGGACCGGCTGGCAGGGGGATCTCTTCGGTCAGCGCGAGGGCGGCATCACGCTCGCCAAGCTCGCCGAACATCCCCATGGCGTCGATCTCGGTCCCCTCGTCGAGCGCTTCCCGGCGCGACTCGCGACCGAGTCGGGACTTCTCGAGCTCGCGCCGGGGCCGCTCGTCGACGATTGGCGCAGGGTGCGCGAGCGCCTCGAGCATCCGCGCCCGGCGACGCGCGAGGACCTGCTCCTGATCGGCCGCCGCCACGTCCGGTCGAACAACTCCTGGATGCACAACATCGAGTCGCTCGTCTCCGGCCGCTCGCGCTGCACCCTGCTCATGCATCCCGTGGATGCGAGCGCCCGGGGGCTCGCGAACGGGGGCCGAGCGTCGATCCGGTCCCGGGCCGGGCGGCTCGAGGTCGAGGTCGAGACGAGCGAAGCGCTGATGCCGGGCGTCGTCTCCCTGCCGCATGGCTGGGGTCACGACGTGCCTGGCATCCGGATGCGGGTCGCTGCCGCCCACCCCGGTGTCGCGAGCAACGTGCTGACCGACGACGGCTTGATCGACGTCGCGAGCGGCAACGCGGTCTTGAATGGCATTCCGGTCGAGGTCGCCGCGGTCGCGTGACCCGGGTCGGGGCGGCGTCGCCGAGGGCTAGGCGTTGATCTTCCGCCGCCAGCGGCCGCGGCGGAACGCGTCGAGGAGCTCTCGAGCTCGTCCGCTCGTCGTCTCGTCGGCTGCGCCGGGGCGCGCGCAAAGGAAGCCGCTCAGTCCCGGAAGCGAACCGGCCTCGTCGGATGAGGCCTGTTAGAAGCCCATCGTCCAATCCTCGAAGGAGCGCTCTTGGATGGGTTCGCGCACGAGCAGGACGATCGAGTCGTGGCGCGGGTCGGCCTGGATGCGCCGGTAGATGGCATCGACCGTCGGGGCCCGACCTTCGAGGACCTGGAGGAAGCTCCCACCGGCGTAGAGCAGCATGCCCAGGAGCCCCGATCTTTCGGTGTTGCGTCGGGCCT
>JBIPOQ010000017.1:0-18520 GCA_044379055.1 Myxococcota bacterium | reverse complement strand
GCCGCCGATCAGGCCGACCGTGCGACCGAGGAGCGCTTGCGCCTCGGCGGCGCTCCCGGCCGCGACGACCACGCCCGCCCCCTCGTTGCCGACCGGGAGGGATTGGCCGAGGCGCGCTCGATGGCCGGCCAGCAGCGCGGGCTCGATCGGGATCGTGACGACGGCGTCGGGACCCGTCCCGCGGCGGCTCGCGCGCGCGGGATCCGCCGGGCCGAGGAGCAGGCCGAGATCCGAGGGATTGAGGGGGCTCGCCTCGACGCGGACGACGACCTCGTGGGCGGCGGGCTCGGGGATCGCGATGCGCTCGAGCGAGAGCTCGAGGAGACCCTCTTGCGTGATGCGACTGCGCAGCTCGAGGCCGGTTTGCGGCACCGGAATCGCCATCGATCTCCCTCGCCGATCGGGGAGGCCGGACGCATGCGCCGGCCTTCGACTCGGGCTGGACGGTAACACCCCGGACGGCGGGTGCCTCGCGCGACGCCACGCATGGCGTGATAGGGTCGGGGCGGGTCCACGATTCGGGACCGCGGAGGGAGAGCTCGATGTTCGATCTGACGGGAAGGACGGCGCTCGTGACGGGGGCCGGTCAGGGCGTGGGGGCCGGCATCGCGCGGATGCTCGCGGCCCGGGGCGCTGCGGTGGCGGTCAACGATCTACGGGCGGTGCGGGCGATGGAGACCGTGCAGTCGATCGTGGCGGTCGGCGGTCGGGCGATGACCGCGGTCTTCGACGTCGCCGACTACCCGGCGGTCCAGACGAACGTCGCTCGCCTCGAAGCGGCGCTCGGTCCGATCGACATCCTCGTCAACAACGCCGGCATCCCGGAAGGCATGGGCATCAAGCCCTTCCGCGATTCCACGCCGGAGTCGTGGCGCCCCTACATCGACGTCAACCTCTACGGCGTCCTCAACTGCTGCCATGTCGTGATCCACGGCATGGTCGCCCGGCGCTTCGGCCGCATCGTCACGATCTCCTCCGGCGCGGGCATGGTCGGCCTCGCGCTCGGCGTCTCGCCCTATGCCGCGGGCAAGGGCGGCGGCATCTCGTTCATGCGCCATCTCGCCCTCGAGAACGCCGGCGCCGGGGTCACGGCGAATACCGTCGCCCTCGGTCTGATCAACAATCAGCGCACGCCGGAAACGACGGCCCATCTCGCGAAGGGCGTCCCGGTCGGCCGCCTCGGGGAGCCCGAGGACGTCGGCGCCCTCTGCGTCTACCTCGCGTCCAACGAGGCGAGCTGGATGACGGGGCAGACCCTCCAGATCAACGGCGGGAGCGTCACGTCCTGATGCAGGTCGCGACCGGGCGCGGAGGAGTCGGTTGATCGAGCCCGAGGCGACGGCGGCGATCCTCGCAGCGCTCGGTGCCCTGATCGTGCTTGCCGTCGTCGCGAGCCCGCTCTCCCGGCGGCTCGGCGTCCCCGTCCTGCTGCTCTTCCTGCTGCTCGGGATGCTCGCGGGCTCGGAAGGCCTCGGCGGCATTCCCTTCGACGACTACGGTCTCGCCTATCGCCTCGGCACGATCGCGCTCGTCCTGATCCTCTTCGACGGGGGGCTCAACACGTCGCCCGCCGTCCTTCGGCGGGCGGCGCGGCCCGCCGGTCTCCTGGCCACCGTCTCGGTCGTCGCGACCGCGGCGCTGATGGCGGGCTTCGGGCTCTGGCTCGGCATCGATCCGCCGATTGCGCTGCTCCTGGGCGCCATCGTCTCGTCGACGGACGCGGCGGCGGTCTTCTCGGTCTTGCGCGGCGGCGGGGTCCGGCTGCAGGAGAAGACGGCGGCGACCCTCGAGGTCGAGTCCGGCCTCAACGATCCGATGGCGGTCTTCCTGACGATCGTCGCGACGGAGTACGCGCTCGCGACGCCGCCGACGCCGCTGGCCATCGCGCTGCTCTTCGGAAACCAGTTCGTCGTCGGCGGCCTCGCGGGGATCGCCTGGGGCTGGGCGGCGCGGCTGCTGTTGAAGAAGCTCCAGCTCCCGGCCGCGGGGCTCTATCCGGTCGTGACCCTGGCCATCGCCTTCCTCTCCTTCAGCTCCGCGACCCTGTTCGGCGGCAGCGGCTTCCTCGCCGTCTATGCGACGGGCATCCTGATCGCGGCGGGCTCGATGCCGTATCGCACCGGCGTGCGGCGCGTCCACGACACGCTCGCCTGGCTCTCGCAGATCCTGATGTTCGCTCTGCTCGGCATGCTCGTCTTCCCCTCGCAGCTCACGCCGACGATCGGAACCGGGCTCGCCCTCGCGGCCGTGCTCGCGTTCGTCGCCCGCCCGCTCGCCGTCTGGCCCGTGATGGCGGCGCTCGGCGCGTCGCGGCGGGAGCAGCTCTTCGTGTCGTGGGTGGGACTGCGGGGGGCGGTGCCGATCATCCTCGCGGCCTATCCGGTGGTCCGCGGGGTCGCGGGCGGACCCGCGCTCTTCCATCTCGTGTTCTTCGTCGTGCTCGTCAGCAGCCTGATTCCCGGGGCCACCGTCGTCTGGCTCGCGAGACGTCTCGGGCTCGCCGTGCCGCACGCGCCGTCGCCCTCGGCCCACGTCGAGCTCGTGTCGCTGCGCGATTTTCCGGGCGAGTTCGTCTGGTACCACGTCGACACCTCGAGCGCGGTCGTCGACACGGATCTCCGCGGCATCGCCCTGCCGGAGGGCTGCCTCGCCACCCTGATCGTCCGCGGCGACGACCTCGTCGTGCCGAAGGGCAGCACCGCGCTGCGCGCGGGCGATCACGTCTGCGTGTTCGTTCCGCCGAGCGAGCGGGCGCTGCTCGATCTGCTCTTCGGCGGCGAGGTCGACCTCGACGGCTGAGGCGCGACGGCTGTGGCGCGTTGGCCGAGTCCCGAAACGAAGACGGGGGGTCCCAGAGGACCCCCCGTCGAACGGACCGGAATCGCCGGAAGGCGTGCCGACTACTCGGACTGATTGCCCGAGCCGAAGGCGTAGGCGCTCTCGTGGTGGGCCGAGAGATCGAGGCCGTCGAACTCCTCCTCGTCGGACACCCGCAGCGATCCGAACACCAGCTTCAGGACCGTCAGGATCAGGAACGTCGCGACCGGCGCGAGCACCGCGACGATCAGCACGCCCTCGAGCTGGATCATGATCTGCGCCGCCTTGGTCTCGACGCCGGCGCCGAGGGTCGTCGCGAAGACGCCCGCGGCGATCGCGCCGAAGGTGCCGCCGACGCCGTGGACGCCGAAGGCGTCGAGGGAGTCGTCGTAGCCGAGCATCGGCTTGAGGAAGGTGACCGCGACATAGCAGATCAGGGCGACGCCGAAGCCGATCGCGATGGCGCCGCCGGGGCCGACGTTGCCGCAGGCCGGGGTGATCGCGACGAGACCCGCGACGGCGGCAGTGGCCGCGCCGAGGGCGGTGGGCTTGCCGCGGTGCAGCCACTCGATTCCTGCCCAGGTCAGGGTCGCCATCGAGGCGGCGGTGCTGGTGTTGATGAAGGCGAGGGCGGCCAGCGGGCTCGCGGAGAGCGCGCTGCCGGCATTGAAGCCGAACCAGCCGGTCCAGAGCAGGCCCGCGCCCGTCAGACAGAGCGGCAGGCTGTGGGGCGCCATCGACTGCTTCCCGTAGCCCTTCCGCTTGCCGACCATGATCGCGGCGACGAGCGCCGAGAGGCCGCTCGTCATGTGGACGACGAGGCCGCCGGCGAAGTCGATCGCGCTCTTGCCGAAGAGGTATCCGGGGCCGGACCAGACCATGTGGGCCACCGGGCAGTAGACGAAGATCATCCAGAGCAGCATGAAAGCGACGAACACCGAGAAGCGCATGCGCTCGACGACGGCACCGATGATCAGGGCCGGGGTGATGATCGCGAACATGCCCTGGAACATCACGAAGATGTACTCGGGGATGTTGCGCGGCGGCGAGGCGAAGTTCGCCGTCACCGAGTCCATGGTCACGTTCTGGAGCATCACGTTCGAGAGGTCGCCGAAGAAGGCGCCCGAGCCGCCGAAGGCCAGGCTGTAGCCGGCGACGATCCAGAAGACGCCGACGACCGCCGCCGCCGCGAAGCACTGGACCAGGACGTTCAGCATGTTCTTGGCGCGCACCAGGCCGCCGTAGAAGAGGGCGAGACCCGGGAGGGTCATCATCATGACGAGGGCCGAAGCCGTCAGGACCCAGGCGGTGTCGCCCGAATCGATCACGGGCGGCGCATCCTGCGCCCACGCCGGGGCCGACGCGAGCAGAAGAGCAAGGGAGGGAAAGGCGAGAGCGAGCCGTCGGGCGAGCAAGGACATCGTGGCCTCCAGCGAGTTTGGAATCGTATCCGGACCGCGACGACGCAAGAGCAAGCCGTGTGCCACCTCCTGCGCGGATTCACGGGCGTTCTGAGCCGAAGCCTGCGCAGCCGCTGGGCAGCGGCTGCCCGTCGGCTGTGCAGCCAGCCGGCCGAATCGGGCCGGACGAAGCTCGGCGGGGGCCGCGAGGCCCGCGGGCGGCGGGTTGAAGGCCGGAGTCGGGTCGCCTGGCGGGGCGGGTGGGGCGGGCGGGGCTGGGCCGGTCTGGCCCGACCGGGTCGGCGACCGGGCGAATCCCGGCCCGACCGCGTGCTACACCCCAGCGCCATGTCGAACCGGTCCCTGCTCCCCGACGTCGCCGACCTCGAGCCGATCCATACCCGCCGCTACGAGACCCGCGTGTACCGCGCCTCCGAGTCGGAGATGCTCGTCCTCGCCGCGGTCTCCGACACGAAGCCCCCCGGCCTGTACATCGAGGGCGACCCGGACGACCTCGAGATCCACCAGATGCAGATCGAGCTGCGGGTCCGCCATCCCGGCCTGACGATCACCGCCGCCCGGGTCGTCTTCGCGACCCATCCCCATACCGGCTGCCCGCTGATCGCCGAGTCCTATTCGAAGCTCGTCGGGCTCTCGATCGCCCGCGGCTTCAACGCCCGGGTGCGGGAGCTCTTCGGCGGAAGCCGCGGCTGCACGCATACCAACGCGCTGCTCCAGGCGATGGCGCCCGCCGTCGTCCAGGCCGTCTGGTCCCTCTCCGTCCGGGACAAGACGACCATGAGCGGCAAGGACACCCGGCTCACCCCCGCCGAGCGCGAGCAGCGCGTCGCGGGCAACCTGAACACCTGCCACGTCTGGGCCGAGGACGGCGTCCACGTCGCGAAGCTCCGACGCGGCGACACCTCGGAGTTTCCGCCGCTGCCGGTGAAGGACCGGCTGCGCGCCCTCGGCCGCGACGAGTCGGACTGGTAGGCGAGGGCAGGGCGGCCGGGCACCGCCGGCCGCACTCGGTCGCGCCGCCCGTCGCTCCTTGCGTCTCTCGTTCGCGTCTCGCGTCGAGCCGCCTAGCAGGTCTGCCCGCCGTCGATGCGATAGGCGGAGCCCGTCACGTAGGCCGCCTCTTCGGAGGCGAGGAACGCGACGACGCCGGCGATCTCCTCGGGCTTGCCGACGCGGGGCATGAGCGGCGCGATCCGCGCCATCAGCGTCGGGTCGATGCCGCCCTCGACGTTGAAGCCCGCCTGGGTCATCGGCGTCATGACGCCTCCCGGACAGACGCAGTTGACCCGCACGCCGCGCTTCGCGTACTCCGACGCGAGCGCCTGGGTCAGCCCGACGACGCCGGCCTTCGAGGCGCCGTAGGCCGCGTTATACGGCACGCCCTGGACCGCCGCGACCGAGGCGATGTTGACGATCGCGCCTCCGCCCTCGAGCAGCAGCGGCAGGGCCGAGCGGCACATGTAGTAGGTCCCGGAGAGGTTGATCGCGATCGTCTGGTCGAAGAGCTTCGGGTCCTGCTTGTCCGTCTGCCCCGGGCGCAGGATGCCCGCGACGTTCGCCAGGATGTCGAGACCTCCGAGGGCGCGGCGCGCGGCCTCGACGACCGCCTCGCAGGAGGCGAGCTGCGAGACGTCGACGGAGCCGCTCGAGGCGCGGCCGCCGGCGGCGGCGATCATCTTCGCGGTCTCCTCGGCGCCGGCCGCCGCGATGTCGCAGCAGAAGACCTGGGCGCCTTCGGCGGCGAGCCGCAGCGAGGTCGCCCGTCCGATGCCCGAGGCCGCTCCCGTCACGAGCGCGCGCTTTCCCTTCAGTCGATCCTTGTCCATGTCCGTCGTTCTCCTCTCGAGGGGTCGAATGGCCGGCGAGCATACCTTGCAGCCGCCTCCGGCTACACTCGCGCGACGCCCGAGCAGGAGTCGCCCTCGATGCGCGAAGAAGCCCCGAAAGATCGCCCGGTGAGGCCGATCGTCACGACGATTCCGACCGTCTCGTCGGCCGGGACCGGTCCGCGCTACGGCGAGGGAGATGCCTCCTACCGCGCCGCCGGCGAGCGCGAGGGGCTCACGCGCCTCGTCGATGCCTTCTACCGCATCATGGACGAGCAGCCCTTCGCCCGCGGCATCCGCCGCATGCACCCGCGCGACCTCACGGTCGCCCGCGACAAGCTGACCCTCTTCCTCTGCGGCTGGCTGAACGGTCCGAGCCTCTACGGCCCGAAATACGGTCCGATCCGCATCCCGTCGGCCCACGAGCACCTGCGCATCGGACCCCGCGAGCGCGACGCCTGGCTGCGCTGCATGGAGCTCGCGATCGCCGAGCAGGGCTACGCCCCGGATTTCGGCACCTACCTGCTGCGGGAGCTGCGTTTTCCGGCCGAACGCGTGCTGGAGACGAGCCGCGATCCGATCGAGGGGGACGAGGCCTAGCATGGAGGGGGCGTCGGGGGTGTCGTTCGTCGCGGAGCTCCCCGCGTGGCTCGCGAGCTGGCTCGGGGCCTGGCGTCAATTGATCGCCGGGGCGCTAACGCCCCTCGCCGGGGCCCTCGCGTTCGTCCTGCTCTGTACGGCGATCGAGCTCGTCTGGCCGGCCGAGCCCGGGCAGGGCGTACGCGGGCGGCTACGCAACCTCCTCCATCTCGCCGTGTTCCAGCTCTTCGGCCTCGCGGCTCTCGCGCTCTGGATGCTGCATGGCCCCGCGCTCCCGCCGCACGTCCACGCGCCGGGCCCGGTCGCAGCGATGCTCCTCGTCGTCGCCAATCTGTTCACGATCGACTTCGCCTACTACTGGTACCACCGCGCCCAGCACCGCTTCCCGGCCCTCTGGGCGATCCACGAGCTGCACCACGCCGACGCCGAGCTGAACGCGACCTCGAGCTTCCGGACCTTCTGGCTCGAGATGCCCGTCCAGGCGATCCTGGTCCTGACGCCCTCGCTGCTCCTCTTCGGCGATCAGGGCGCGATCCACGGCTTCGGCATGCTGATCGGCTCGTACGCGTTCCTGATCTTCTCCCACTGCAACTTCCGGCTCGCCCTCGGCCCGCTCTCGTCGGTCTTCTGCGGCCCCCAGGTCCACCGCGTCCACCACTCGCGCCTGCCGCAGCACCGCGACCGCAACTTCGCCCAGTACTTCCCGGTGCTGGATCGGATCTTCGGGACCTGGTACGCGCCGGCCCGCGACGAGTTCCCGCCGACCGGCGCCGACGGGCTGGCCTCCGATGCGTCGCTCGGGACGGTGCTCGCGCGGCCCTTCCGGATCTGGCTCGGGCGGGCCGACGCGGCGCCGAGCGCTCCGGGTCGGCGAGGGACGTCGACCGAACGCCCTCGACGCCGAGGCTGATCGCGCTCGCGCGCCGAGGCGCCCGGGTTCAGACTCGGATCACCTTTTCCCCGTAGAAGTCGATCGCCCGTCGCAGCTCGCTCATCGTCCGACCCCCGACCGGCGCGAGCGCCCAGGTCACGCCCGCGGCCTCGAGCTCGGCGAGATGGGCTCGATAGGCGCCGACGTCGAAGGCCGGCGTGCCGATCGCGCCCTTCCAGACGATCGGGAAGAAGACGTCGAGGGGGGCGTCGCGGCCGACCTTCTTCGCGTGGTCCTTCAGGTAGGCGACGCCTTCGCGGAGGTCGTCGACGCCGTCGATGTGGGCGGTGCGACGCCGTCCGCCGAGGGAGCGCGGATTCGGCATCGGCATCCAGCCCTGGCAGCCCTCCGCGACGCGGCGGCGGGAGAGCTGGGAATTGCCGCCGATCCAGATCGGGATCTCGGCCTGGGCAGGAGTCGGGTTCGCGGTGTTGCCGACGGCATCGAAGTGCCGCCCTTTGTGGACGACGGAGCTGCCCCGCCAGGTCTTGCGCAGGACGACCAATGCTTCATCGAAGAGTGCGTTTCTCTCCTCGAAGTCGACGCCGAGCGCGTCGAACTCTTCCTTAAGGTATCCCGTGCCGCAGCCCAGGATGAGCCGACCGCCCGAGAGGCGATCGAGGCTCGCGGCGGATTTCGCGAGCAGGAACGGGTTCCGATACGGAACGACCGCGAGATTCGTCAACACCTTGATTCGTCGGGTCGCTGCCGCCGCGAACGACAGCGAGACGAAGGGGTCGAGGGCGTCGTGGCCCCCGGCGGCGAGCCAATCGTCGCTCGGGATCGGATGTTCGGTGACGGCGACGATGCCGAAGCCGGCGGCCTCCGCGGCCTGGGCGACTTCGGCGACGGCGTCCTGGGTCAGGAACTCGGGAATCAGCGGATGGATCATGAAGGGGAGGCCGATGGCGTGCTGCATGGCGATGGCTTTCTCGACGGCGGTCGGGTGATGCGCAGCGTCACGTTATCGCGCGGCGGAGCTCCGCACCCGGCATCGTCGGGACGCCCGACGAGCGTCGCGCCGGAGGCGCGGGAGCGCGTCCTCGAGCGGATCCGGCGGGCGCTCACGGACGGCGACGAGGCGCAGGCCCTGCGCATCGCGCGGGAGCTCGAGCGCCGCTTCGAGGCCGCCCGGTCCTCCCGGTCCGCGCCGCGCGGCGCCCGCGCAGGCGCTCAGGGGTAGACGACCTCGCCGTCCTTCGGCACGAGGATCTTCCCCTCGAAGTCGTTGGCGACGATCGAGCGGACCTGCAGGTCGAAGAAGGGCGGCGGTCGCAGCCGGACCAGCACGAGACGCTCGGCCTGCGCTTCGCGCGCGAGGTCGCCGACGTCGAGGATCGAAGTGTGGATCTTCGCTTCGAGGGCGAGGCGTTCGGGATGGGGGATCTCGGCGCCGGTGCCTTCGAGCTCTTCGGGGGTCGGGAGATAGGCGGCCTCGTGGACGAGGACGTCGGCGTTCGCGGCGAAGCGCGTGAGCGCGTCGCGACCCCAGCCGCTGCCGGAGACGACGACGCGGTGCTCGCCGGCGGTGAAGCGCCAGGCGAGGGTCGGCAGCGGGCCGCCTGGGAGATCGCGTGCTTCGACACGCAGCGTGCCGAGGTCTTCGGCATGGCCGTCGCCGACCTCCGCGACGGAGAAGCGTCCGCCCTCGGCCGGCAGCTCGAGGGAAACGCCGAGCGCATCGCGGCCCGGGGTGTGAGCGGCTTCGAGAGATTCGACCAGCGCGCGCGTTCCGGTCGGACCGACGATGCGCAGCGGCGTCGAGCGGCCCGAGAGCCAGCCGGTGTAGACGAGATCGTCGAGGCCCATCGTGTTCAGCGGCAGCAGGTTCGTCAGCAGGACGACCGCGGGCTGGTCGACGGGGATCTTCGCGCTGCGCAGGGCCTCGGGCAGGCCACGGCCCGCGTCGACGAGGATGACGGTCTCGCCGTGGACGATCGCGGTCGAAGGCCCGAGGCGCTCGGGGTTCTCGTATTCGTTGCCGGTGCCGAGAGCGACGACCTCGAGCTCCGCGGCGGTTCGCCGGTCGAGCGGCGCCACGATCTCGGCCATCTCCGCCGCGCGCCAGAGCACGCCCGCACCGACCCAGGCGAGGATCATGATCCCGATGACGAGCCCGAGGAAGAGAATCTTGCCGTCCATGGAGCGCCCCCGATCAGTCGAAGACGACCGTCTTGTTGTCGTTCACGAGGACCCGCCCCTCGAGATGCCACGCGACGGCGCGCGAGAGCACCGTCCGCTCGACGTCGCGACCCTTGCGGATCAGGTCGTCGGGCGCGTCGCGGTGGGACACGCGGACGACGTCCTGCTCGATGATCGGGCCCTCGTCGAGATCGACGGTCGCGTAGTGGGCCGTCGCGCCGATCCGCTTGACGCCGCGGCCGTAGGCCTGGTGATAGGGCTTGCCGCCCTGGAAGGCGGGGAGGAACGAGTGGTGGATGTTGATGATCCGCATCGCGTACGCCTCGAGCATCGTCGGCGAGAGGATTTGCATGTAGCGCGCCATCACGACGAGGTCGATCGCCTGCTCGCGCAGCAGCGCGAGCTCGCGCCGCTCCTGCTCGGCCTTGTTCTCCGGCGTGATCGGGAAGACGTGGTACGGAATCCCGAAAAACGCGGCGATCGGCGCGAGATCGGGATGGTTGCTCACGATCAGCGGGATCTCGCAGCGCAGCTCGCCGGAGCGATGGCGCAGCAGGAGGTCGTAGAGGCAGTGGTCGGTCTTCGAGACGAAGATCGCCATCCGCTGCACGTCGCGATCGAAGCGGAGCGACCAGGTCATCGCGTACCGGTCGGCGACCTCCTGCAGAGCATCGCGGAGCGTCTTCTCGTCGATCAGGGCGCCGGTCGCGGAGGTCGCGAGGTCGATGCGGATGCGCTGGAAGAAGAGCCGCGCGAAGGGGTCCGTATGCTGGGCGGCATCGACGATGTTGAGGCCGAGGGAATAGAGGACGTGGGAGAGGGCGGCGACGAGACCGGGGCGGTCCTCGCAGGTGACGAGCAGGGTCGCCTGGGTCGATTCGGGGCTCGTTTTCTTCACCGGTCTTCTCTCCGGCGCGCAGCGTAGCGGAGGCGGATGCCCGAGCGGGCGGGCCGACTCCGGACCGGATGGGCTCGTCGAAGCGCTCTGGCTCGGGGGCCCGCCGTCCGATACGTTCGCCATCAGGGAGAAACACTCATCTCCCGAGTTCGCCGCTGTCCATTCATGAGGGATGGAATGCGGGAGCGGCCCGGAGGGGCGGCGACGGCGGCCACCTGAGCCCGGGAGCCTGGCAACCGCTTTGGGGCGGTTGCTCATCCATACCATGCCGACTTTGGGAGGTACGAATGGACCAACGTAGCACTACGACGAGTGAGGTGGTGGCGTCCTAGCAACGCTGAACCGTTTCCGTTTCGTCGAATACGCTAGGTGCTGCGTGGGACGCAGGTTCCCAACGCCGCCGACCCTGGGAACGCGGACGTCGTAGCCGCCATGGGGACATGGTTCGAAGACCCGGTCTTCGGAGACATGCCCCGTTCCCAGGGCCTTTGCGTTTTCAGGGCCCGGCGCGCGCGACGCGACGCCCGGCGGGCCGTCCGACGGACCGCCTCTTCGATCCCCTATCGAATCGCCAGCGGATTGATCGGCGAGCCGACCGCGCCCGTGATCGGGAGCGGCGGGGCCGCGAACAGGAACGCATAGCGGCCATCCTCCGCGCAGGCCCGGGCGAGCGCGTCGAGGGCGAAGATCTCTCCGAACAGGATGCCGCCGTTGCGCAGCGAGATCATGTGGAGCGGCGCGATGCAGCCGTCCACCTCCGAAGGCATGACCTCGACCGCGGCGGTGTCCGAGCAGATCGCCGCGATCTCGCGCTCGTGGAGCCAGCCGGCGCAGTGGACCGAGAGGCCCGGCGCCGGCCCGTCGACGTAGCCCGCCCAGGACTTCTCGTGGAGGCAGCGCGTCAGCATGCCGGTCCGGACGAGCAGGATGTCGCCGGTCCCGACCGCGACACCCTGCGCCTCGGCGCAGGCGTCGAGCTCGTCGGGCGAGATGGCCCGTCCGTTCTCGAGCCACTCGACGCCGAGATGGCGCGGGAGGTCGAGCAGGACCCCGCGCCCGACGACGCCGTTCTTCACGGCGTCGATCCCGTTCTTCGCCGCGCCCTGACCGGTCACGAGCCGGATGTCGCGATCGTTGTACATCCTGCCGTCGTAGAAGACGTGGGCCAGCGAGTCCCATTGGGTCCCGCATTGCAGCGCCATCGTGATCATGTCGTCCGCATACCGGAATCCGCCCGGGAGATGGTCCTGGGCGCCGGCGAGGGCGTCGCCGCCGTGGGACAGCATGGCGTGGATCGGGTTGTGGCGACCGCCGGCGCCCGTCTGGGGGCCGTTCTGGTCGAAGGGGAGGGCGCAGGAGATGACCTGGCCACGGCGGGGGAGCGAGGTCGCCTCGAGGATGCAGCGGGGCGTGATGAAGTTGAGGGCGCCGAGCTCGTCGTCGGGGCCGAAGCGGCCCCAGGTCGAATAACGCCGACCCCATTCGCGGACCGTATCCTGGTCGATCGGCGCGCTCATCGCCGGGCGCTCCCGTCGTCGCGGCGGGGGCCGGTTCCGGCACTGCTTCGCAGCGCCGCTTCGACCTTCGCGACGTCCTCGGGCACGTCGACCGGGATGCTCGTCCAGCCCTCGATCTCCGCAACGCGGATGCGATGGCCGTTCTCGAGGGCGCGCAGCTGCTCGAGCTCCTCGGCCTGCTCGGCGGGCGTGCGCGGCCACCTCACGAACTCGAGCAGGAAGTCGCGGCGGTAGACGTAGAGGCCGACGTGCTGGAGCGGCGCGAGACCCGTGTCCTTGCGGCGGAACGGGATCGGTGCGCGCGAGAAGTAGAGCGCGAAGCCCTGCTCGTCGACGACGACCTTGACGCGATTCGGATCGTCGAAGGCCTCGGGCTCGGCGCGGTGGACGATCGTCGACATCGACGCGCGCGGGGTCCCGGCGGCGGGACCGATCAGCGCGTCGACGGCGGCGTCGACGACGAAGCCCTCGATCAGCGGCTCGTCGCCCTGGACGTTGACGATGACGTCGTGGTCGTGGCGGAGGGCGACCTCGGCGAGGCGATCGGTGCCCGTCGGATGATCGGGGGAGGTCATCTCGACGTCGGCGCCGAAGGCGAGGCAGGCGTCCCGGATGCGCGGGTCGTCGGTCGCGATCGCGACCGCGTCGATGCGCTTCGCGAGGCGTGTTCGCTCCCAGACGTGCTGGATCATCGGCTTGCCGGCGATCGGGGTCAGCGGCTTGCCGGGGAAGCGGGTCGAGCCGTAGCGGGCGGGCAGGATGGCGAGCACCGTCATGCCGCCATCCTACCCGAAACGTCCATTCATGCCTGCGAAGATCGCCGCCGTGCGAGGCCGCCGAGGAGCAGCCTGCCTGCCGCGAGCATTCCGGCGAGGCCGGGCTCGGGCACGACCTTCGTGCGCAGGGCGATCTCCCCGACGTGGGCCGCCGCGAAGTTGTCGCTCGCCGAATACTTGTGGCAGTCGTCGATTCGGAGCCGCAGGTAGCGCCCCTGGAATTCGGCGCCGAGATCGAGCCGATCGATCGGGTAGGAACCGAACCAGGAGGCGTGGCTCGGCGGCAGCAGCTGCCCGATCTCGGTCCAGGGGCCCGCCCGATCGTCCGCGACGAGGAAGGCCACGTCCTCCAGCGTGACCTGCCAGAGCGCGATCTCGTCGAAGGCGTAGACGTCGCCGAGATCGAAGTCGACGTAGCCCTGGAGCGGCAGGCTGGTGTCGATCGGGCTGACCCACTGATTGCCGATCGTCGTGACGTGGTTCGCCGCCGGCAGCGTCGAGACCTAGTCGTCGTAGGAGCTGATCCCGCTCGAGAAGGCCTTCGTGAGGCCGCTGCGATCGATCATCTTCGTCTTCGGGCAGGTCGCGCTCGCGTCGCCGAGGATGTTGCCTGGGCGTCGCGGATCGCGATGCCGACGAGCTCGGCCGACCAATCGCCCCCGGCCCCCGGCATCGGAGACTCCGCCACGAGGACGGCCCAGAGATTGGCGAGGCCGTGCATGCCCCGAGTCTATCGCGAAGCGCCGCCGTTCCGGACCTCGTTCGGCGAGGCGCAGAACCGGGAACCCCGGTCATCTCTCCAGTCGCCCCGCGCCGGGGGGCGGCCGCTAGCATCGGGCCGTGGTGCACCCGACCGGCGCGAGCAGCGGCCCGAGCGACGAGCACGACGGGCCGGCGGTCGATCCGGACGGCTTGCCCCGCGCGCGTCGGCCCTGGTGGATCCCGCATTTCCTGGGCCGGATGCCGCGCGGTCTCGAAGAGCGGCATGTCGGGATCGTCGGCATCGTCTCGCTCGCCTTCCTGTTCGAGAACTACGACCTCTCGATGCTCTCGGCGGCGCTCAAGCAGATCCGCGAGAGCTATGGCCTCGACCCCGCCGAGATGAGCTCGCTGCTGGCCTGGATCCGGCTCGGGGCGATTCCCGCCTTCCTGTTCCTGCCGCTCGCGGACCGGCTCGGGCGACGCCGGGTCTTCCTCGTCGCGGTCGCCGGCATGAGCGTCGGAACCTTCGTCTCGGGGCTCGCGCAGACGCCGGTGCAGTTCGTGGTGGCGCAGACCGTGACGCGGGCCTTTCTGGTCGCCGCGACGGCGACGGCGGTCGTGCTGGTCGCCGAGGCGCTGCCTGCGCGGCACCGGGGCTGGGGGATTGGCATCCTCGGTGCGCTCGGGACCTTCGGCTACGGGCTCAGCGCCATCCTCTACGCCTTCGTCGATCGGCTCCCCTTCGGCTGGCGCTTCCTGTATTTCGTGGGCCTCGCGCCGATCTTGCTATTCGGCCGCTTCCGGAGCCTGGTCGTCGAGACGGATCATTTTCGGGCGACCGAGGGGGCGCTGCCGACGTCGGAATCGGTCTGGGCGCGGATGATCGGGCCGATGCGGGAGCTCGTCGGGGATCACCCGAGGCGCAGCCTCGCCGTCGCCGCGATGGCGGCGAGCGTCTCCGCGGCGACGACCCCCGCCTTCAATCTGGTCTCGGATTTCGTGCAGTCGGACCGTGGCTGGGCGCCGAGCAGCTACTCCATGATGGCGCTCCTGGCCGGCGCCCTCGGCACGATCGGCAATCCGGTGATGGGCTGGGCGGCGGACCGGCTCGGCCGTCGTCCGGTCGCCGTCCTGGCTTTCGGGGCCTTTCCGGGGGTGGCCTGGGCCATGTATTTCGGGCCCGATGCGTGGGTGCCCTTCGTCTGGGTCCCGTTCATCTTCCTGCTGACGGGCGGGAACGTGATGATGCGGGTCGTGACGAGCGAGCTCTTCCCGACCTCGAGCCGCAACACGGCGATGGGCTGGGAGACGCTCCACGAGACCCTCGGCGCGGCGGTCGGCTTCGCCGCCGTCGGCTTCCTGATCGGCGAGACCTTCGACCTCGCCTTCGCGGCGGTGCTCGTCAGCGCGACGGCGCTGCTCGGGGCGCTGGTCGTCTGGTCGCTGCCGGAGACGGCGGGACGGGAGCTCGAAGCCACGCATCGCCGCGATTCGTGACGCGTCGGCGAGGGGTCCGCGGGCGCGAGCCCTTCGCTACGCTGCGCGCGCCCGGTCGGGCCACGCAAGGCGTGACGAAAACGGAAGCAGGCGACGACCCGACATGAATCCCGGACTGGTCTTCTGGACGGCAGCGCTCGTGAACCTGGGGATCCTCTGCGCAATGGGGCTCCTCGGCGTGCGCTGGGTTCGCCGCGGCGAGATTGCCCGACATCGACGGGCGATGAAGCTCGCGAGCGGGCTCGTGGTCGTCTTCCTGCTCTCGTACGTCCTGAAGGTCGCGTGGATCGGGCGCGAGGACCGCTCGCTCTGGTCGAGCGTCGATCTCTGGATCCTGCGCTGTCATGAGGTCTTCGTCGTGATCATGCTGATCTCGGGCGGCCTCGCCTGGCTCCAGTCGCGCAAGCTCGTCCCGACGCGCAGCGTGACGCGCGACGCCCGGGACCCGGAAGCCGACCCGAGCCTGCTGCGCGCCCACAAGCGGGCCGGCTGGATCGCCGTGCTCTCCGCGCTCGCGGGGTTCGCCCTCGCGGCCGTCGTGTTGGCCGGGATGTTCGCGCGGGCGACGCCGAGCTAGGCGAGGCTCGAGAGCGCGGGGATCATGTCGCGGGTCGCGCGCTCGATGATCTCGTCCGGGTCCGAGAGGGCCGACAGGACGAAATGCCGGCAGCCCGCCTTCGCGAAATTGCGCAGCTGGTCGAGGCAGTCCTCCGGCTTGCCGAGCAGGCAATAGCGCTTCGAGGCCTCGCGGAAATCCGTGTTGTAGATCGTGCCGAGCATCTTCGCGGCGCGTTCGTGGGCGGCCTCGTAGGAGTCGTCGAGGACGGTGAAGAGGAGCGCGGCGCTATGGAACGGGCGCCCGGCGCGGCCGGCCTCCCGGGCATGGCCGGCGATCGTGCGGAGATTGGCCGCGTAGGTCGCGGCGTCGCACATGTGGGAGATGTAGCCGTCGCCGAGGCGCCCGGCGCGGCGCATCGAGACCGCCTTGCGGCCGCCCACGATGATCGGTGGGCCGCCGGGCCGCACCGGCTTCGGCTCGATCTTCACGGGGCCGAAGTCGTGGAAGCGGCCGTGGTGCTCGACCTTCTGCTCGGTCCAGTGGCGCCGGAGGATCTCGATCGCTTCGTCCGTGCGCGGGCCGCGCTCGGCGAGATTCGCACCGACGGCGGCGAACTCCGGCGGGAACTCGCCCCCGACGCCGACGCCGAGGATCAGGCGCCCGCCCGAGAGCATGTCGACCGTCCCCGTGATCTTCGCGGTCAGCGTCGGATGGCGCAGCGGAAGCAGCAGCACCCCGGTCGCGAGCTCGATCCGCTCCGTCGCGGCGGCGACGAAGGAGAGCAGCGAGAGGCTCTCGACGACGGGGATGTGGAACGCGATGTGGTCGCCGACCCAGAGCGAATGCAAACCACTCGCGTCCAGCTGGCGCGCCCGGGCGAGGATCGAGGCGCGATCGGCCCCCGACATCATCATGCCCATCTTCACGTCGTCGACGATTTCGAGGCCTTCGAGGTCCATCGCGTTTCAGAGCCGGATGCGCGTCGACGGTCGTCGATTGGCGCTGCGCCGCTGGAGCAGCGCGCCCGCGATCATGCCGCCGCCGAGGATGCCCGCGCCGGTCAGCCACTCCTGATAGCGGGAGACCGCGTGCAGCTCGAGGTTCTCGAGCCGCAGCGCGTCGAGCTCCTTGCGCTGGCCGTCGTCGTTCGAGGAGAGCGCCGCGTTCGACTCGCGCAGCGTGGTCGTCTCGCCGCGCAGCTTTTCGAGCTCGCTGCGCAGGCTGCTCGCCTCGCTCTCGACGCTCGCGAGTCGGGCCGAGGCCGGCATCGTCGTGTCGACATAGCCCGCCGGAATCCAGCCGATCTTGCCGTCCGCCGTCTCGACCCGGGTCCAGTCCGTCCCCTTCGACAGGACCTTGACCGCATCCCCGGTCGCGACGGAGCCGAGGATCCGATACTCGAGCCCGGCGCCGGAGCGGAGGTTGAGGCGAAGATCCCCGCGTACCCAGCCCTGCTCGGCACCGGCCTGGCCGGCGTCGAGCAGCAGCGTCGGGACGAGCGCGAACAGGAGCGCGAGGAGGAGCGTCGGCAGGCGAGGGCGGCGCGGAAGATGCGACGCACGGACACGCGTCGAGGGCGGGTGGGCGAACGCAGCGAAGAGTCGAGGAATCAATCGCATCTCCCGTGTGGAGCGCACAGTTTGACGAAGTTCGCAGGATCGAAAAGGGGTGCCCCGAAACGCTGGCGTCTCAGGACACGGCAAGCCCGGGGCACGCCGCTTGCAATTCCCGATCGGCAGGTCGCCCGGACGGCGTTGTGTCCGCGCTCACGGCTTCATCCGCTTTCGAATCGAACGCCCGGGTTTCGACTCGAAAGGCCCGAGCGCGCGCGTCGTGGGCAGAGCCCGTCGATCGAGAGGTCCTCATGTTCGTTCCGCCGCCCGTCGGATCCCTGTCTTCCCCCAGCGCCCGAGCCGGGCGCAGCGAATGGTCCGCGCGTCCGGTCGCCCGATCGGGGACTCGCGACGAGGGGAGCCTGCTCCGGCTCGAGGGACTCGCCGGTCCGGTCGAGCTTCGGCGCGCGCCGGGCGGATTCCTCCAGGTCTGGCCCCGGCCGACGCCCGAGAGCCAGCGCGCGCTCTACGGCGAGAAGTTCTACGAAGAGGACAAGTCGACCTATCTCTCCGACGTCGACCGCGACCGGGCCTACTGGGACGCGATCTGGTCGATCCGGCGCGGCATGATGGAGGCGGCCCTGCCGGCGCCTTCCGCGGGCGGGCGGCGCATCCTCGACGTCGGCTCCTCCGGCGGCTTCCTGCTCGACCATTTCCAGCACAATGGCTGGCAGGGCTTCGGGATCGAGCCCTCGCGCAGCGCCGCGCGGCATGCCCGCGAGCGCTTCGGGCTCGAGGTCTTCTGCGGGGAGCTGCTCGATTTCGATCTCGAGAGCGATCGCGCCTTCCGCGACGAAGGGGGCGAGCGCTTCGACGCGGTCCACTGCGCCCAGGTCCTCGAGCACGTCCTCGACCCCGAGGCCTGCGTCGCCCGGATCGCCGAGCTCGTCGAGCCCGGCGGCGTCGCCTTCGTCGAGGTCCCGAACGACTTCAACGTCCTGCAGGAGACCGCGCGCGAGCGGCTCGGGAAATCCGCCTGGTGGGTCGCCCCCGACCACCACCTCAACTACTTCGACGCCGCGAGCCTCGCGGCCCTCCTCGCGCGTCACGGCCTCGTCGAGATCGATCGCGTCGCGTCCTTCCCGATCGAGATGTTCCTCTTGATGGGCGAGGACTACGTCGGTCGACCGGAGGTCGGGCGTGACTGTCACGCGCGCCGCATGGCCTTCGAGCGCGCGTGGATCGAGACCGGACGGACCGGCGAGCTCGCCGATCTCTACC
>JBIPOQ010000264.1:0-5461 GCA_044379055.1 Myxococcota bacterium | reverse complement strand
CTGTGCGCGGGAGTTCGGGATTCCGCTCACGATCGCGCGCATGGGCGCCTCGTACGGTCCCCGCGGCGGGCTGCCGATCTTCGCGATCCAGGCCCTCTTGAACAGCGGCAAGGTCACGACGCGCTTCGATCCCTGCCCCTACAGCCCGATCCACGACGACGACATGCTCGCCCACGTCGCCCCGCTGCTCGGCGCGGCGAGCGTGCCGGCGACGATCGTCAACTGGGCGGGGGACGAGGCAGTGAGCCTGCAGGACCTCGTCGCATACGGCGCCGAGCTGCTCGGACTCGATCCCTGCGTCGAGGTCGTGCCGGTCCCCGGCGCCTCGATCGGCTCGGTCGCGGATCCGACGCGGCGCCGGGCGATCACGGGACCCTGTCGCGTCGCCTGGCGCGACGGCCTGCGCCGCGCCCTCGAAGCGCTCTACCCCGACCGTGTCCGCAGCGCTGCGGCCGGCCGAGAAAGGCAGTGACCATGAGCTCCTCCCCGCTCGAGATGCCCGAATGGGCCGCCCTGCTGCGCAACCTCGCCCCGGTCGGCGACCTGCTGATCAATCGCTGGGGCCGCGCGAATCCCTCGGCGGACGATCGCCGCGACCTCTTCCGCCTCGCGCTCTCGGCCGTCGCAAACGGCTATCTCTCCCACATCGCGCTCGACCCGCGGCGGCCGACCTGGACGCCCTGCTGGAACATCTCGATGAACATGGGCGGCCCCTGCCCCGACTACACCTACCGCACGACCGACGTCGATCCGAAGGGCACCTATCGCATCAGCGGCTTCCGCGGCACCAACCGCTTCGTCGAGATCGGCCAGCAGAGCTACGAGCTGCTCGGCCACGAAGGCCCGACCTCGGTCGCGCCGATGCAGCACGGCCTCGACGAGCTCACGCTCGGGGCGAAGGGCGCATTCAGCGTGATCCTCTCCGCCGAAAAGCCGGCCGGGTACGCGGGCGACTGGTGGCCGCTCCAGCCCTCGACCGTGCGGCTCCTGATGCGCCAGTGCGCGGTCGACTGGATCGAGGAGGTCGACGCCCGCGTCGCGATCGAGCGCCTCGACGACGCGCCGCCCACGACGAATGCCGAGATCGACCGGCGCATCGCGAACCTCGGCCCCTGGGCGGAGGGCATGGTCCGCTTCGACATCGACCTCGCGCGCTGGTACCGCGACCACCATGGCGTCAACGTGCTGACGCGCTCGAAGAAGATCGAGTCGATCGGCGGCATGCCGAACCAGGTCTACTACGACGGCGCCTACGAGATCGACGACGACGAGGCGCTCGTGATCGAGACGGCGCTGCCGCGGCAGTGCCTCTACTGGTCGCTGCTCGTCGCCGACGATCGCTTCGCCACGGTCGACTGGGCCAACCACCAGTCGAGCCTCAACGAAGCGCAGGCGCGGATCGATCGCGACGGCCGGGTCCGCGCGGTCATCTCGAAGCGGGACCCGGGCGTCCAGAACTGGCTCGACAAGGCGGACAATCCCTGGGGCATCATCCAGCTGCGCTGGAAGCTCCCGAGCGATGCGCCCGATCCGGTCGTGACCCGCTGCAAGCTCGCCGACGTGCGCAAGCATCTGCCGGCCGAGACGCCCGCCTACTCCCGCGAGGAGCGCGAGGAGGCGATCCGCCGGCGGCGGGTCGGGTACCAGATGCGGCAGCACTGGTGAGCGGCGAGGCGGCACCGGCCTCGTTCACGAGGCCGCCGAGCGGGCGCGGCTTCGCGCTCGCGCCCGACGAATCGTCCCCGGGTCCGGTCAGACGCGCGAACCGGAAATGCTCGTCGGAGGTCACGAAGATCGGGACGACCAGAAAGGCGAGTCCGGCCGCCCAGCCTTTCCGTCGCAGCTTGAGATCGCCCGCCGTATCGAGACCGAGCTCCGATCGCTCGGCGTAGGGACCGACGATCGGAGGCGGCTCGTCTCCCTGGTTGAAGAAGGGGGAGAACCAGGTCCCTCCCGGGAGGCGGATCCGTCCGGGTCGCTGCGGCAGCGTCTCGATCGTGCGCGTCCGTACCACGCTCCGTCCCGCCCGCGCCTCGACGACGAGTCCGCCTTCGGCCCGTGGCTCGAAGCAGACGCTCGTGATCGACGGGTCCCGCGCCGCATCCGGCCAGAGCCACGCCGAAAGCACCGGGGGACGCGTCGCATCCTCTCCCGCCCCGAGCTCGGCGAAGCAGCCCCGGATCGCAGCAACCTCCTTCCCCTTCGCGAAGGGGAGGTTTCCGGGCGGCCCGCCGACCATCCGGCAGCCGCCGAGCAGCAGCAGCAGCAGCAGCGCGAGGAGGACGTTTCGCAAGCATCGACCTCCCCGTCGCGCCCGCAGGATCCTCGAGCGACGCCTCCCGGTGCGGGCCGGGCTCCGGCGCGGTCGGACCGTTAGCGCGGGCGCAAGACCGTCGCCCGCCACCCCGACCCGTCGCTGCGGCATCGAGCGAGCCGACCGTCGCAGCGCCTCGTCGGTTAACTTCGCAGAAGCGAGGTCCACCATGCCCACGAAGGCTCGCGTCGCCGTCACTCCGGCCGACGGCCGCATCCAGATCGAATCGATCCTCCTCCCCGATCCCGGCCCGCACGAGATCCTCGTGCGCACGTTCGCGACGGGCATCTGCCACAGCCAGCTGACCGACATCAAGAACGCCGAGGCCGCCGGTCAGCCGATGACGCTGGGCCACGAGGCGACCGGCGAGGTGCTGGCCGTGGGAAACGAGGTCC
This sequence comes from Myxococcota bacterium, assembly GCA_044379055.1. GTDB lineage: Bacteria > Myxococcota_A > UBA9160 > UBA9160 > UBA4427 > UBA4427. Next base: position 2,752 of record JBIPOQ010000264.1, on the reverse strand, counting down.
GCGCGATCGCTCCCGGCGACCGCGTCTTCGTGACCTGGCTGCCGCGCGACGGCGGTCCCCTGTCGCGCCACCCCGGCTCGCCCGTCCTGGCGAGGAGCGCCGGCCCCGACGCCCACTGCAACGCCGTCTTCACGTGGGCCGACCACCTGCTCTGCGACGAGCTCTACGCGGTTCCTTTTCCGTCGGACCTCCCGACCGACGTGACTTCGATCATCGGCTGCGCGGTGATGACGGGATCGGGCGCCGTGATCAACACGGCCGACGTGCAGCCGGGCGAATCGGTCGTCGTCTTCGGCGCCGGCGGCGTCGGGATCTGCGCGATCGTGGCCGCCGCCGAGCGGGGCGCGCGGCCGATCATCGCCGTGGACCTCGACGACGCCAAGCTCGAGTGGGCGAAGAAGCAGGGGGCGACCCACGTCGTGAACGCGCGCAGGACCGATCCCGTGGAGGCGATCCACGCGATCACGGCGGCGCCCGGGAAGCGGACGATCCTCGGAACGCCGGTCTCGGGCGCACATTACGCCTTCGACTGCGCCGGGGGCGACCGCATCGTGAAGCAGCTCCTGCCGAGCCTGATCCATCAGCCCCTGGGCACCGCCGAACGCGGGCTCGCGGTCCTGGTCGGCATCGTCACCCTCCCGACCCTCGAAGTCAGCCCCGGCGACATCATGCTGAGCGAGAAGGGACTCACCGGCAGCATCGGCGGATCGTCCGTCCCGGCTCGGGACTTCCCGATCTTCTGCGACTGGGTCCGCCGCGGGCGGCTCGACCTCGGGTCGATCGTGACCCGACGCTTCGCCTTCGACGAGATCGCGTCGGCGGCGGGGGCCCTCGACCGGGGCGAGATCACGGGGCGTGCGATCGTCGTGTTCTGAGGACACGGCCCCGGAGACCGAGGGAGGGCAGCGGTTGGTCGATCAGCGTGCGGAGTATGACGCTGCGGACGGAGCGCCGCGGGGTGGACCGGTCGGCTCCGGGCCGTCCAGAGCGATCGGCCCTGCCGCCGACCGCGTCGCTTCCGACCGGGATCGCCCGGACGCGGGCCGCCGCCTCGTCGCGGTCACCGGGCTCGTCCTGCTCTGCGGGCTACTGCTCGTGGCCTGCGGGACGCTGCCGCCCCCGTCCCTGAAGACCCGGACCTTCGCGCGCTTCGAGCCGGCCGCCGCGAAGAAACTGCCGGCTCCGAACGACGCGGACCTGGCCGCGGCCTGGCGCGCGTGGCTCTCCTCCTGCCGAGCATTCGAGCGGACGCCGGCGAACCGGGCGCAGTGGGGTGCCGTCTGCGGCGCCGCCGCGACGGTCGACTCGAGCGATCCGTCCGCGATCCGCGCCTACTTTCGCGAGCGGTTCGATGCATGGCGCATCCTGGCCGAGACGCGCGTCGACGCAGGCGAGGCCGCCGGGGGAGAGGCACGCACGCTCGACGTGAGCGACAGGGGTCGCATCACGGGCTACTACGAGCCGCTGCTGGCCGGAAGCCGCGTACCGACACCGGACTTCGCCGTGCCGCTCTACCGCACGCCAGACGATCTGCTGACCGTGGATCTGTCCAGCCTGTTTCCCGAGCTGGCGGGCCAGCGCCTGCGCGGTCGGCTCGTGGAGGGTCCCGCCGGCGCCCTCCGGGTCGTGCCCTACTGGTCGCGCGAGGAGCTGACGCCCGAGCGGCTGCGCGGCAGCGAGCTGCTCTGGGTGGACGACACGATCGACGCCTTCTTCCTCCAGATCCAGGGCTCCGGCCGCGTGCAACTGCCCGACGGCAGCATGCTCCGGGTCGGCTACGCGAACACCAACGGACACCCCTACCGGTCGATCGGCCGCGTGCTGGTCGAACGCGGTGAGCTCCGGCTCGAAGAAGCGTCCGCACAGGGCATCGCCGCCTGGGCGCGCGCCCATCCGCAGGGCGTGACGGAGCTGCTGAACCGCAATCCGAGCTTCGTGTTCTTCCGCGAGCTGCCCCTGGGCGATGCCGCCGAGGGTCCCGTCGGCGCGCTGAACGTGGCGCTGACGCCCGGTTACTCGGTCGCGGTCGATCCGGATTTCGTCCCGCTGGGCGCCCCGCTCCTCCTCTCGACCGAGCACCCGACATCGGCGGCACCCCTGCAGCGGCTGGTGCTCGCACAGGACACCGGCGGTGCGATCCGTGGGCCGATCCGCTTCGACTTCTTCTGGGGATTCGGCCGCGCAGCGGGCGAGCAGGCCGGGCGCATGCGCCACGACGTGCAGGCCTGGCTGCTGCTGCCGAAGGGCATGTCGCCCCCTGCGCGAGCCGACGACGTCCGTTCGGGTCCGGGGCGGCCGGGTCCGGAGGCCGGCGAGAGCGATCGGGGCGGACCGGTCGGCGAGTGACTCTGCCGGCGCCGATGGCGCGCGAAGAGACTCGCCGCTCGCGCCGCCTACCCGAACACGGCGGGCAGCGAGAGCGCGGTCCGGAAGCTGCCCCCGGTGATCGCGGGCGGCGGTGCGTCGGGGTCCCGACGGAGGCCGGGCAGGCGCTCGAGCAGGGTCGCGAGCGCGGTCTCGAGCTCGAGCGTCGCGAGGTGCATGCCGAGGCAGGTGTGCGCGCCCTGCGCGAACGCGATGTGGGACCGGACCGGTCGGTGGATGTCGAACGCGTCGGGGTTCTCCCAGCGCGCCGGGTCGCGGTTCGCGGCGCCCACGACCACCACGACGGAAGCGCCCGCCTTCACGGGTACGCCGCACAGCTCGGTCTCGCGCGTCGCCGTGCGCGCGAACGCCACCAGCGGCGGCTCCC
>JBIPOQ010000016.1:0-18566 GCA_044379055.1 Myxococcota bacterium | reverse complement strand
CCGATTCTCAGTTATTTTAGCGGCCGGTGCATGCCGCTGCAGAGTCATCGGATCGGCCTCGACGCGGGCGGGCGCCCGGGCGGTCAAGGCCCGATCGCTTGCCTCTTCCGGCGGCGAAGATAGGGTCAGAAAGAGGTCTTCTAGCCGTATGCATCGTCTATTCCTCGTGCTCTTTCTCGCCGGCGTCGTCGGTCTTCATCTCGGAGCCCGCCCGGCGAGCTCGATCTACGACTTTGCTCCGAATCGCATCGACGGCTCGCAAGAGTCGCTCTCGGCCTACCGGGGCAAAGTCGTCCTGATCGTCAACGTAGCGAGCCAATGCGGGAACACGCCGCAATACGAGGGTCTCGAATCCCTGTACGAGAAGTACCGCGAACGAGGACTCGTTATCCTCGGATTTCCCGCCAACGATTTCGGAGGTCAGGAGCCGGGGAGCAACGCGCAGATCGCGAGCTACTGCCGTGCGACCTGGAGCGTCGACTTCCCGATGTTCGAGAAGATCTCGGTCCAAGGGGAGCATGCGCATCCCCTCTACGCGTTCCTGACGTCTCGACCGGCGCCGATCGGGGGCGAGATCGAGTGGAACTTCCAGAAGTTTCTCGTGGGGCGCGACGGGCAGATCGTCGAACGATTCTCTCCCCACATTCCGCCACTCGACCCGCGCCTCGTGGAAAAGATCGAGGCGCTGTTGGCGACGAAGCCCGTCGTTATCCCCGGTGGCTGAGTCGAGGAGGCTTCCCCTGCCGCCTTCGATGCTTCGCACGACCACCGATTTCGTCCGCCGATGAGCGCTCTCCCGGATCGATCCGACGCGACGGACCGCCTCAGCGGTCAGGATCTCGCATTTCTCGCCTGGGAATCCAGGAATCGCCCGATGCACATTGCGGCGATGGCATCGTTCGAGATCGCCGGGGACGCAGGGATTCCGAGCCTGGACGCGCTCCGAAGCCTCCTCGCTAAGCGCGCCAGAGCCGAGCCCCGGCTGCAGAGCGTCCTGAAGAAGAGCCGATGGCGACGTCCGCGCTGGATGAGCGCGCAGCCATTCCGGATCGAGAATCACGTCTTCCTGCTTCCGGAAGAAATCCCGGGCTGCCCTCGACGGGAGGATCGAATCGATTCGATCCTGAGCTCCGCGCTCGATCCGCGAAAGCCGCTCTGGGAAATCTGGTTGGACCCGTCGGGCGCCGGGGGGCGCGGGTTCACGCTGCTGATCAAGATCCATCACGCGCTGATCGACGGGATCGCAGGCGTCGCTCTGGTCGAGCGATTGCTGGGCGGAGAGGCCTTGCGGACGGTTCGATCTCGACCTCCGACTCGATTGCGCACGCCCGGAAGGATCTCCCTCCGCGCCGCGTACCGATTTCTGGGCGATCACTTTCGCGGGTCTCCTCGGACCCCCTTCAATGGAGAGGTCGGGCCCGAGCGTCATCATCTTTCCTTCGAGTGTGCGACGGCGGACTTCGACTTGTTCGCGTCGAGTCTGAACGCGACGCGCAACGACCTGCTGCTCGCCCAAGTGGCGACGGCGATGCGCAGATGGCTCCTCCGCGAGGTCGATCCACCTAGCTCGAATCTCGTCGGACTGCGCGCGTTCTGCCCCGTCAGCCTGCGTTCGAAACGCGACCGCGCGCTGTTCGGAAATCGAATCTCCCCGTGGTTCGTCGATCTTCCGATGGACGAATCGACGGTGGGGGATCGAGTGGCCCGCATTCATGGGGCAACGCGGGCGCTGCGGCGGACGGGTGCATCCTGCGGGGGCGACACGATGGCGCGCGCGATCGAGCTCCTCGGGTCGTGGGTCGCGAAGCTGGGCATGGCGATCGCAGCCCGTCGGCGTGCCTTCAACATCGTCGTGACGAATGTGCCGGGACCCCGGCGTCCGATTCGCTTGATGGGCGGAACACTCGACAGCCTGGTTGCGTTCGCTCCCCTTTTTCCGGGACAGCGAATCAGCGTCGCGCTGGTCGAGTGTGCCGGTCGCCTCTCGGTGGGCCTAACCGACGGCTGGAGCGGACGCGATCCGGGCAGGCGGTTTGCGCAGGATCTGGAGGACGAAATCACCGGTGTGCTCGACTTCGTCTGATCTTGCCCGCGGGCGATCGGTCCAACCACGCAAGGATCGAGACGTCCGCCCCGGTCTCCCCCTCGCCAAACAACTCTCAGCGACCGATCCCTCGCGCCTCTCGGATCGGATCGGGTCCATCGCCTTGAACGCGGACCGTGAGCGAGTAGACACGATCGGACCAGAAACTTAGTTTCGAGTGGCGGTTCCAATGATCGCGAGTACGAGAGCTGATCGGCAAGAACCGACCTAGCGCTCGATCAGAGGAGACAACATGGCAGGACGACGCACTCGGCCCGAACGAAGAGACGCAAGAGCGATCGCGATCCGTCGCGAAGACGGGAGCTGGACGGTTCAGAGGGTGAATTTCCTGGTCTTGACGGCGGCCAGTCTTTCTTTCCTCACGGCCGCTTTGCACTTTTTCGGCGCCAGTTGGGCGCACGAGCTCTCCGTTGGAATCGGCGTCCCGGTGATTCTCGCCGCCGCGGCGCTCGTTCTGAGAAACCCCGTCAATCAATGACGTCGACCCGAGGTTCAGAGGGGGCGTGAACGGCTTTCGTCCAACGCCCCGCTGACCGAGGCTCTTCCAGCGCACCAAACCCACCCCTTTTGGAGTCGATCATGCTGGCATTTTTCTACGTGATTCTGTCCTTCGCGGTTCCCCTCTTCGCCTTCGCAGAAGACACCATGGACGGAGAAGCCATCGTCGAGCACATCTTCGATGTCGCCGACTTGGACGAAGACGGCGTTCTCTACATCGACGAGTTCGAGGACGCCCGACTGGCCGAGTACGGCCTCAGCTTCGAACAGTGCGATACGAACCAGGACGGCGTGCTCGCGCTCGACGAATATCTCGACCTCTACAACGCCCATCACACGCCGGTGGAAGAGGAATCGATTTAGTCGGGCCGGCGGGTCGACTCGCGCGGATGCACGCGTGCGCCGCTGGTCGCCCTACCGATACAAGAACGCGTCCGGTGTCTCCTGCGGCGGACGCCACCTCGAAAACGCTCCGAGGCTGAAGTCCCCGAGAGTTCCGCGAAACACCAGATCGAAGGGCAGCAGCGAATCGCGGCCCCGTACGGCGTCATGGCGCTCGCGCAGGCTTTCGTAGACGAAGCTCGACTCGGCCGCCGGGCGCAGATCGGCGTCGTCCGTCAGGCCGATGCGCGCCTGCTCGAGGTAGGTCTCGCGATTCGCATCGGCTGCGAAGCGTGCGCCGGCGTCAATCAGGCTATTGAGACGCACCGCTTCGTCGAGGGCAGCGGTCAGGCGGACGAGCCGGCGTTCGGAGATCCGCCGGATCCGGGATTCGACCGGCGTGTCCTCGTCGCGACCTTCGGCGGTCAGCAGGACCTCGAGCACACGCCCGCCGCGCAGGACGACGCCGTCTTTGTGGAGCTCGCCGTCCCTCAGATCCGAATCGGATCAAAGAGGCTCGCGCGCGTAAAGGCATTCAGAGCGAAGCAATTTTGGCATGCCAGAGCCGGCCGTCTTCTCTGAAAGACGGAACCCGATGCATACACATAAGGGCCCACCGTCAAGAGTCAGCGAACCCGGGCTTTCTTTCCGCTTGAATTGCATCATGAGTCTTTTGACTCTCGTGACGAGTTCAGATTGGCGGGGACTGATAGACGCAGACTCGCGGCAGGTTGGTTCGGTTCCCTCATCAAACCGAACCGTCCGAATCACCTCCAGAGAACAAACCACGTAGCGGAGCTCATAGAGCGCCGAATCCCCCGTCTCTGGTTCGGACCTCTCCGAGCTGATCCCCCAAACCCCCGCGAATTCGCGCACTTTTTCCGATTGGATCGCGTCCCAGGCTCAAAGTCTCTTGAGACGCAGACTGAATGGCGGAGAGAGTGGGATTCGAACCCACGGTAGGTTGCCCTACACACGCTTTCCAAGCGTGCGCCTTCGACCGCTCGGCCATCTCTCCGGAGTCGTTGTCGGACTCGGCGTCGGGTCTCGTCCCGGCGGGCCTGTTGGGGCTCGGCAAGGGCGGATCGGCGCCAGGTCGACTCGGCATTCGCCGCCCGGGGACTCGCGGCGGGCCGCTGGGCGGGCCGCCTCGGGTTGGACCCGGATCGGGAAAACGACGGCGGGAGCCTACCGCGCCTCGTGGCGCCGCGATACCCGCGAGCGCGATTCGCCGGGTCTTCGCTCGGGGCGGCCGGGGCGCGGGCCGGGACCGCCCCCACCGCCGTCCGCCGGTGCCTCCCCCTCGACGCAAGCCCTCTTCGAGTCGGATGCTCTTCTTGGTCGAGTCCGTGACGCCGTGTCATCGTCTGCCCATACGCCCGACCGCCCCTGGAGGCTTCGAATGCCCACCGGTCGCCGACCCTGGCTCGCTCTCCTTCTTCATTTATTCCCTGCGGCCGCCCGCCTTTCCTCGCTGCTCGCTCGGATTTCCCGCCGCTCCTCTCCCCGAACCTCGCCGCCTCTCTCCGGGGGCTCCCCGATGACCCACCGATTGCGCAGCACTCCTTCCCTCCTCCGACCGGCAACGCTCGCCGCGTCGGGGCTGCTTCTCGTCGGCCTCGCCGGCGGGTCGCTCGGATGCGCAGGGAGCGGGACGGAGCCGTCGACGCCGCGGGCCTCGAGCCAGGTCGCACAGATGACGAGCGATGGCCTCGAGCTCGCGCGCAGCACGAAGCGGTCGGTGCTCTGGGTCAAGCCGGACCATCATCTCGGGCGGTACGACGACGTCATCGTGCAGGTCGCGGGCTTCCTCTATGCGAGCGGACAGGAGCCCCTCGACGCGGCGCAAGAGAAAGAGGTCGGCGAGATGCTCGCGACGACCCTCGCGGCCATCACGGCGGAGGGCCCCGTCGGGCTGACGAAGACTCCGGGGCCCTGTGTCGTCGTCGTCAACGTCGGGCTCAAGGATCTCCGACTGCATACGGCGGACGAGTCGGGATCGTCGACGAGCTTCGTCTCTTCCTTCGGCTCGGCGACCCTCGTCGTCGAGTTCCGCGACTCCCTGACCGACACGCCGCTGGTCCGCTTCATGGCCGCGCGCGGCCTCGGCGGCGGCCCCGGCACGGGTCAGACCGGCGCCAACCTCCCGCGCCTCGGCCGGACCCTCGGCGAGATCGTGACGGAGATGGTCGACGAGCTCGCGAAGATCGTGCCTTCGACGACGGCCAAGCAAGCCCATGAATGCAAGGATGGGATCTACGCCCTGACCGGTCGAAGCTAGGCGGAGAGCGCGAGCGCGCGCCGAAGGAACGCGAGCCCGAGCGCCAGCGACGCGCCGAAGCCCGCGAGGAGCCCGGCCTCGCCCTCGGCGACCGCGATGCCCTCGGAAGGCTCGCTCTTCGCGACCACGGGCGGGGGCGCGAGGGCCGCCGACACCGCCTTCGCCACGACCTCGTTCCCGACCCGCGAATAATGCCCGCCCGGCGCGAACAGCCCCGGCGAGGCCGAGCGCTCGCGAAGCGCCGCGGTCGGATCGACCATCTCGACCTCCGCCTGCATCAGCCGCTCGACGAGCGGCTGCCAGGGCGGCGGATCGCCGTAGCGCAGATGCGGCTCGCTCGGCATGAGCACGCAGAGGAAGCGTCCGCCCGCCGCCTCGACGTCGCGCTTGAAGGCCTCGACGATCCGCGCCGTGACCACCGTCGGCTCGCTGTCGTAGCCGTAGTAGCTGGGCCGCACGGCCGGCCGCCAGAGACGCGCGCGCGCAAAGCGATAGGCGACGCTCCGGGATCGCCAATCCCGTCGCCACTCCGCCGGGTCGTACCACCAGTCGCGCTCGAGCAGCGGATGACCGCTCGCGATCATGCCCGGCACCTCCGCCGGCGACGCCGCCGGCTGGTTGATCAGCGCGAGGCCCTCGCCCTCGAGCACGAATCGCGGCTTCGTCCAGGCGGTCCAGCCGCCGAGGAAGGTGCGGAAGACGTTCACGTTGCGCTTGATGTCCCCGATCATGAGCCCGAGGATCACGACGTCGGGCCGAAGCTCCGCCCGCATCGCCCGGTAGCGGAGATAGGCCTGGTCGGTGCCGTACCCGGGCACACCCGCATTGAAGACCGCCGCCTCGCGGTCGATCTCGAGCCGTTCGGTCCAGCAATCCTCGAAGGGCACCTCGTCGCAGTGGGTGAACGAGTCGCCGAACGCCGCGATGCGGAGCGGAGAGCCCTGCGCATGCCTCGCATTCGACGTCGACGACGTCCGGAGCCCGGCGGCATCGGCCCGGTAGAGAACCCCTTCGTCGACCTCCGCGCCGGGCGAGAGGGTCCAGCCGAGCATCGGGTCGACGCGCAGATAGGCATAGCCCGCCTCGGAGCGCCCCGACGAACGCAGATCCCGGGCGTCCTTCGGGATCAACGGCGAGCCCCAGAGCGTCTCGGGCATGCGAGCACCATCCTCGACCCCGAGCCGACAGATCCCTTCGACGAGGCCGAGCCCGGCGAGGGTTCCCGACAGAAGAAGCAGGAGTCGAGCGAATCCAGCGGGCTTTCGATGCGACGGATCCACGGACACGCAGCTCCCCTCCCCGGCCGGAGCGGGCCTCAGGCTCCGACCGATCGGCGCACGATCTGCGCCGCCACCTTCTCCCCGCAGCGGATGCTCCCCTCGACCCACGGATGGTTGAGGTAGTCCCCGCAGAGAAAGACCCCGCCGGCGCCCTGGCCCGAGTCTTCCCCGAGCGCGAGGAAGGCTCGCACGCGAGCGAGGTGGGCCGGCGAGTAGATCGGCATGGCGTGGGGCCAGCGCTCGACGTGCAGCCCGCGCAGATGGCCCGCATAACGCGGGAAGAGCCGGGACCATTCGAGGGCGACGTCGTGGAAGACCTCCTCGTCCGATCGGCCGAGCCAGGGAGCGCCGGTCTCGGCGTGGAGCCCCATCGTGAAGACGCAATCCGTGCCGTCGTGACAGCCCTTGCAGGCGTCGTTGGCACATTCGCTGATGATCATGCTCTCCTTGAACGGAATCCAGATCCCCTCGAAGTCCTCCGCGATCGCGAGGGGGACGCGGAAGGCGACGTCGAGGGTCGAGGCATACCGCGTCTCCGCGAGCAGCGCGCGCATCGCCGCCGAGCCGCCCTCGAGCAGCTCGAGGGCGATCGGCGCCGGGACGGCGAGCACGACGCGATCGAAGGCCTCCCCATCGACGAGGACCCCGCCCCCAGAATCCGGCCGCACCGAGCGGACGCGCCGCCCCCGCCGCACGTCGAGCCGCGCCGCGAGCGCCTCCGGGAGGGCGCTCATGAAGTCGCGGAAGCCCGTCGGCACGAATCCGTCGCGGCCGACGAAGAGCGCCGCGAGGGCGTCGAAGGCCTTCATCGAGATCTCTTGCGCACCGTGGAAATGGAAGGTCCGGACGAAGGGATCGACGAGATAGTCGGCGATCTCCCGGCCGAGGCGCTCTTCGACGACGGAGTAGGCGTCCCGCCCCTCGTCCTCGTCTTCGCCAACGGAGAGGTCGAAGAAGTCGAGGCTCTCGGTCCAGGCGGACGCCCGGAGGAAGTACCGCAGGAGCTGCATCCTCGACGCGAACGAGACGCCGCGGTAGCGCAGGACGTCGAAGGCGCCCTTCGGCGAGAAGCTCGTCAGCTCTTCGTCGCGCAGGATGCCCCCCGATCCGGAGACGAAGGGGAAGAGCGTGCCCTCGATCTCGAGCTCGCGGGCGACGGCATGGAGGCGGTCGTAGTTCGCGAGCAGGAGATTCGCGCCGACGTCGACGGGGAGGCCCTCCTTGACGACGGTGCGCATGCGGCCGCCGACCGCGTCGCCGGCCTCGTAGACGACGACGTCATGCCCCTGCACCGCGACTCGCCAGGCGCAGGTCAGGCCCGAGATGCCGGCACCGACGACGGCGATTCGCATCCTCGGGCCGCCCGCGCCCGGATGGCCGCGCCCGGAGACCCCGGCAGGCGCCGTTTCGCGGTTCGCGGTCATCACTCCTCCCCCGCGATCAGGCGATGGGCGAGGCGGCGGCCGGTGCCGACGGTGCCCCCGATGCTCGGCCAGCCGGCGGTCGCGTTGCAGAGCCAGAGGTTCTCGATCGGCGTCTTCGTCGGCCGGCGGGCGGCGTGGACGTGGGCCGGGACGAGGGCTGCGCCGTAGGCATTGCCGTGGGGGGCGTGGACGAAACGCTCGTTCGTCGCGGGGCTTCCGATCGCGAAGACGTCGACGTGGTCGCGCAGATGGGGGACGAAGCGGTCTTCGAGGACGTCGTAGAGATGCTCGCGCAGCTTCTTCTTCTCCCGGTTGTAGGCGCGGGGGTCGCGATCGCGGAGCTCGCGCCACCAGGCGTGGGGCGCATGGGTCGCGAGCTCGAGGATCTGGCAACCGGGCGGCGCGAGGCCGGGAGCATCGCTGTGGAGCGTCGGCGTCGAGAGGAAGAGCCAGGGGGACGACAGGTCGCCCGCGTCTTGAGCACGGTAGATCGAGTCGAGATCGTCATGGGGATAGGACCAGACGTTGTAGGCGCCGAAGCCGTGATCGCGCAGATCGATGCCCTTGAGCCCGAGATAGAGCGTGATCCCGCTCCGGGAATAGGCGTACCGCGCGTGCTCGGCGACGAAGGACTCGGGGAAATGCTGGCGTCCGATCAGGGCGACCGCGGCCTGGGGATCCATGTTCGAGAGGACGCGCTCCGCCCGGAAGCAGACGCCGTTCTGCGTCTCGACGCGCGCGACGCGGTTGCCCTCGATCTCGATCCGGGTCACTTCGTGTTGGAGCAGGACTTCGCAGCCCGGTTGCTTCCGGATCGCGTCGACCACGGCGCCGACGAGGCTCGCATAATGGTGCCGCGGGTAGTAGGCGCCCTCTCCGTAGGCGATGACGAGGGTCGCATGGAGGAGCAGCGAGACCTCCGCGGGCGAGAGCAGGTAGTCGCCAGCCTGACCGGCGAGGATCGTCCGGACCCGGGGCGAGAGGCCGAGGCGATCGAAGAGCTGCCCGAGGGTCGCTTTGCGCCAGCGCAGGAGCCTCGGGAATCGGAAGGGCGCCGTCAGCAGATCCCTCCAGGAGGGCTTCTCCGGGATCGCTTCGAGCTCGCGCACGATCTCTGCGATGAGATCGAAATAGCGGTCGAGGGCGCGCGTCTCCGCCGGGAAATCGGCCTTCATGCGACGGCGGAAATTCTCCCAGCCCTTCGGGATCCGGTAGCGCGATCCGGCGACGACGACGTGGTCGAAGCCGTCGGGATCGAGCTCGAGGAACTCGACCTGGTCGACGAGGCCGAGCTCGTCGAGGAGCCCGTGGATCTGTCCGCCAGGCGCACAGCCGAAGATGTAGTGGACCTGGGCGCAGAAGCGATAGTCGCCGAGCGCGAAGGTATGCGCGTAGCCGCCGGGGGCATCGTGCGCCTCGAGGACGATGACCTTGCGCCCTGCCTTCGCGAGCAGCGCCGCGGCGCTGAGGCCCGCCATGCCGGAGCCGATCACCAGGTCGTCGCATTCGTGGATCGGCTCGTTCATGGCGCCAAGGTAGGCGGAGTTCGTCCTCCGCCGCGAGTCCCCCTGGAACGTTCTCGCGGCGCGGACGTTTCTACAAAGCGGAGCGTGCGGCGTTCCGACGGCGGATGAGGGCGCGGTTGCGAGGCCAATAGGGCCGTATTCGCCCGCAAGTCCCGCTGGCACGCGATTCGCAATCGCTCTCCACTCCCAGGATCGAGCCGCCCGCGCGTCGTGCGTCGGCCGCTTCCCGATCCATCGCAGCACCAGGAGACGAGATGACACATTCCAGCAGGACCCCGTTCGAATCACGAGCCGCCGAGGCGTCCTTCGCGTCCACTGCCCTGCCCGCGCAGCGTCTCGCCTTCCTGCCCGGCGCCCTGATCGGCTGGCTGGCGATCTTCGTCGCCGGCGGTCTCCTCGAGACGGCGATCGCCTCCGCCCAGGTCCATTCGTCGTCGTCGGAGAACCGCTCGCCCGGCGACCCGATTTCGGATCCGGGGGGTCCCGCCGAGGGCTGGTCCGCCCGCGCCGGCATCGGCTTCACCGACAGTCCGACGACCTTCCTCGTGAATCTCGAAGTGCCCTACGCGTTCAACGAGTGGATTGCGGTTGGACCGATGTTCCAGCTCGGTCTCGACGACGACTACACCATCGCCGCGCCGACGTTGAACGTCACCGTCAAGTATCCCGACCTCCCCGGCCGCGCCCTCGAGCGGGTCTTGCCGTACGCCTTCGCCGGCCTGGGCTTCGCGGTGATCGACGAAGACAACGCGCGCGGCGACAATACCTCCACGGGATTCCTGATCGACGCCGGCGTCGGCGTCGAATACCAGCTGAGCGACCGCGTCTTCATCGGGACCCAGATGATGTTCGACTTCCTGCCCAAGCAGACCCAGGGCCAGCATTTCATCTACGCCTGGCAGGTCGGCGGACTCCGGTACGCCTTCTAGAAGGCGATCGAATCGTCCAGCGCGGCGGCGGCGCCCGCCGTCCTCAGATGCCGGCTCCGTCCGAGAAGACGCGCTCGGCGAGAGGATCGGCGCCGCCGGCGCGGGATACCCGTCCGGCCGCGATCCCCACCAGCAGGACGAAGACCACGAACACGAGCTGCGGAACCGAAGACGGCGCGGCCGACTTCGCGGCCGCGAGCCAGGCGTCCGTCTCGCGCACGAAGATGACGACGGCCATCGCGAGCACGAAGCCCGCGAATCCGCGGCGCAGCGAGGCGGGGTCGATCCGGGTCGCGAGTCGGGAGCCGATGAAGGAGCCCGCGATCGCCGCCGTGGCCACGGCGGCGACGAAGCCGTAGTCGACGGCGACGTGGGCGAGGTAGCCCGAGAAGCCCGCGAGAGAGTTCAGCACGATGATGACGAGGGAGGTGCCGACGGCGGCGGGCATCGGGAGACCGGCCCAGAGCGCCAGCGCGGGCACGATCAGGAAGCCGCCGCCCGCGCCGACCAGCCCGGTGAAGAGGCCGACCCCGAATCCCTGGATGAGGAGACGACCGACCGCGCGTTCGCCGCTCCCCACGACGCTGCCGTCGCTGCGCGCGCCCGCCGGCGCACGCCGCCCGCGCCACATCGCGACCGCGGTCAGCATCATCATCGCCGCAAAGAGGAGCAGGAGGAGCTCGCCGTCGACGAACGCCCCGGCCCGTGCGCCCAGATAAGCGCCGGCCATGCCCGCCGCACCGAACACGAGCGCGGTCCGGAGCTCGACATGGCCGGCGCGGAAGTGTTGATAGGCGCCCGTCGAGCTCGCCGCCGCGACGACGAGCAACGAGCTCGCGATCGCCTCCCGGGGCGCGAGGCCGAAGACGTAGACGAGGAGCGGAACCGTCAGGATCGATCCGCCGCCCCCGAAGAAGCCGAGCGAGATTCCGATCAGGACGCTCAGCGCGAGCCCCAGCGCGAGCATCGACTCGCTCAAAGGTCTGCGAGCCAGCGGCGGTAGGAAGCCACGCTGAGGTCGAGATCGGGCGGTGCGCCCTTCTCCCGCAGCGCGGCCTCGACGAGCTCGATCGCCCGCGCGACGCTCGCGCGGGTCGGCACGTCGAGGGCGAGCGCCTCGCCCGCGAGCCCCGTCCGGAGCTCGTCGCGGACCGCGGCCTGCGGGCGCGCCCCGACCTGCGCGGCCCAGGCGACGAGCCCGTCGACCAGCGCGGCGAGGGAGACCGGATCCGTCTTGTCGATCGGCAAGCCGGCATTGTTCCAGCCGATCATCCCGCCGGTGAGATTGACGACGGGGCCGAAGCCGCGGGCGGCGAGCGCGTCGCAGGCCTTGCCCGATCGCACGCCCGAGCGACAGACGAGGAGCAGCGCGCGGCCCTTCGGCAGCTCTTCCGCGCGCGCCTCGAGCTCGGGCAGCGGGAGCAGGATCGCGCCGGGCACGCGGCCGAGGGGACCGTGGTATTCGTGGGCCCCGCGGACGTCGACGACGAGGAAATCGCCGAGCTGGGGCTGGGCCTCCGAGGGCGTGAGCGCGCGCGGGCTCGTCATTGGCCGCAACCTCCGAGCTTGTCGAGGGGAATCTTGAGGTAGGCGATGCCGTTCGCCGCGGGCTCGGGCAGCTCGCCCGCGCGGATGTTGACCTGGATCGAGGGCAGGATCAGCGCCGGGGCCTCGAGCTCGGCGTCCTTCTTCTCGCGAAAGGCGACGTACTGCTCTCGCGTCGTGTGCGCATCGATCTGGACGTTCTTCCGCTTCTGCTCGTCGACGGTCGACTGATGCGCGACCGGGCGACCGCCGGGACGATAGTCGTGGCAGACGAAGAGCCGCGTCGCGTCGGGCATTGCATAGAGACGCTGGATCGAGTCGTAGAGCGTCGACGCCGAGCCGCCGGGGAAATCGCAGCGGGCCGAGCCGTAGTCGGGCGTGAAGAGCGTATCGCCGAGAAAGACGGCATCGCCGATCTTCCAGGACATGTGCGCCGGCGTATGACCCGGCGTATGCAGCGCCTCGACCTCGAGCGAGCCGAAGCCGAGCTTCATGCCCTCGTCGATCAGGAGGTCGAACTGGCTGCCGTCGACGGGAAACGTCTCGCCGAGATCGTAGATGTCGCGGAAGACGCGCTGGATCTCGCCGATGCGGGCGCCGGTCACGGACTGCGCGCCGTAGCGGGCCTTGAAGAACGGGAGGCCCGTCATGTGGTCGGCGTGAGCGTGGGTATCGATGACGTAGGGAACGGAGAGCCCCTTGCGATCGAGATGCGCGGCGACCTCTTCCGACGAGCGCCAGGACGTCCGCGCGCTCTTCGGATCGAAATTGCGCACCGGATCGATGACGACCGCGGTCCGCCCGTCGGCGACGACGTAGGTCAGCGTCGAGGTCTGCTCGTCGAAGAAAGGCTGGATTTCCATGGCGCTCCTCTACGCACACTCTCGAATGCGCCATCGAATGGATCGGGCGTCGGGCCCTTCTCAGTGCGGCGTGAGCCCGCCGTCCGCGATCAGCACCTGGCCCGTGACATAGCTCGCCGCATCCGACGCGAGGAAGAGCGCGGGGCCGACCATCTCGTCGGCATGCGCCGCGCGGCGCATGAAGCAGGCCTTCGCCATGAGCGCCTGCATCTCGGGCGTGTTGTTGCGGACCATGTCGGTGTCGACGGTGCCCGGCGCGAGGGCGTTGACGCGGATGCCGCGGGTCGCGAACTCGGCGCCCATCGAGCGCGTGAACGACATCAGCCCCGCCTTCGACGCGGCATACATCGACGTCGTCGTCGAGAACAGGAACGCGCCCGCCGAGATGACGTTGACGACCGCCGCGTTCGGGCTCTTCTCGAGCCAGGGCAGCGCTTCTTGCACGAGGAAGACCGGCCCGCGCAGGTCGACCCCGAAGACCTTGTCCCAGGCCTCGGGCGTGAACTGTCCGATCGGCTGGGTCAGCGCCGTCGCCGCATTGTTGACGATGACGTCGATGCGCCCGAAGCGATCGACCGTCGCGCGGACGAGGTTCTTCACCGCAGCGAGATCGCCCATCTGCGTCGCGACGCCGAGCGCCTCGCCGCCCTGGGAGACGAGATGGCGCTCGGTCTCCTGGCAGGCGTCGGCCTTGCGGCTCGCGACGACGACCTTCGCCCCCGCCGCGACGAAGCCCTCGGCGATCGAGCGGCCGATGCCGCGGGTTCCCCCGGTCACGATGGCGACCCGTCCCGAGAAGTCGAACAGCTTCTGCCATTTTTCGCGGTCCATGCCGTTTCTCCCGTCCTGCGTGTCTGGCTTCTCGCCGCGCGAGCGACTACTTCCCGCTCCAGCGCGGCTCGCGCTTCTCGACGAAGGCGTTGCGACCTTCGAGGGCATCCGCGCTGCGCATGATCGTCGCCGTCGCCGCATCCGTCAGGGCCCAGGCCGTGATGTCGTCGGCCCCCGTCAGCGTCTGCGTCACGGCGAGGCTCTGGTCGATCGCGACCGGGCCGTTGCGCACGATCCGCTCCGCGAGCGCGAGCGCGGCCTCGAACGCCTGGCCCGGCTCGGTCAGGCGATTCACGAACCCGAGCGCATGGGCCCGCTCCGCCTCGAGCGGATCCCCCGTCAGCATCAGCTCGCGGGCGATGTTGAGCGGCAACGCGCGGACCGGACGAAACAACCCACCGCAGGTCGGGACGAGCGCCTTCTGGACCTCGGGGAGCCCGAAGCGCGTTCCCCGCGAAGCGCACACGAGATCGCAGGCGAGGACGATCTCCATCCCACCGCCGAGCGCGAAGCCCTCGACCGCCGCGATCAGCGGCTTTCGCCGTTTGCGCCGGATGATTCCGTACTCGCCGCCCCGCGGCGTCGGCGAGCCGGCCGTGCGGACGAGATCGGTGCCGGCCGAGAACATCGACGGCCCACCGGTCAGGATCCCGACGCGCAGGGTCTCGTCGTCCTCGAGGCGATTCAGGGCGGCATCGATGCCCGCCGTCGTCTGCCCGTCGATGGCATTGCGTTTGGCCTCGCGCCGGATCGTGACGACGAGGATGGGACCGACGACGCGTTGCTCGACGACGGATTCCAGGACCGGAGACGGATCGGGGCTCTTGCTCATGACTCCTCGGGTGGCCCGGCCTTCGGCCGTGAGGGCCGTAAGGTCCGCGAAACCACCGACATCCTAGACCCGCGAGACGTGGGCGACAAAGGTCCGACGCGCATCGGGCCGCTCGGCCGCTCGAACGGGGCCCCGCGCCTCCGACCGTCCTCGATCAGCTCGGCGCCCGCGCGATCTTGACCCGGTGCCAGGCGATCAGGTCCATCAATTCGGGCGAGAAGGCGTCCCAGGCCGGGACGCCGAGGGCGGCGAGCTTCCGGCGGATCGCCGTCATGCGCGAAGGACTCGCGCCCGCCTCGATGATCGACGAGACGAAGCCCGCGAATTCCGGGGCCGGGCAAAGGCCGACGGCGAGCTCGGGATGGAAGAAGTCGAGCCCGAAGAAATGGTGGTCCCGGTCCGCGACGCGGCCGACCATGTGGGTCCCGCAGCGTCGACAGGCGGAGCGCTGGATCGCCTTCGTCGGATCGACGAGATCGAGGGCTTCGGCGCCGGAGACGACCGAGACGGAGCCGGCGGGGGCGACGGCGATCAGCGCGAAGACGGCGCCCGAAGGCTTCCAGCACTGGCTGCAGCCGCAGAGATGGGGATGCATCGGCCTCCCCTCGACGCGGACCTCGACCGGCGAATGCGTGCAGAGGCAGCGCAGATCCGTCGCGTCGCCGATCGGCGCGCTCGACCGACCGGCATCGAGGGCGGGATGCAGCGCGACGATCGCGCGCTCCGCCTCTTCGGCGCGGCGCTTCAGCGCCGCGTTCATCGCCTCGAAATCCCGCCGACCGACGCCCTCCATCATCGGCCAGACGGCGTCGACGATCGGCCCTTCGAAGATCTCACTGTTTTCGAGGTGCGTCCCGCCGCCGGGGGTCGGCGTCAGGAGGAGATAATGCTCGGCCCGCGAAGGCGGATCGCCCGGGATCTCGGAGACCCAGCGCAGCTCGCGCGCGCCGACGATGCGGAGCAGCTTCGGGCGAAAATCGATCGCCGCCTGCCCCGTGTAGGCGATCGCCGCGTCGAGCAGCTCCCCGACGGTCGTCCGCCCGGCGATGCGCGGGAGGAGCGCGTTCCACTCCCCATAGCGTTCGAGGTCGTCGAGGATGCTCCACACCGTCTGCGGCGCGGCCTCGATCTCGATCTCGGTCTTCAGCGTCTTCACGATGCCTTGTCCCTTCCCGCGACACGGCGCCGCCCGTCCAACCCGGCGCTCGATCTATGCCGATCCACCCCGGGTCGCTCCCGAGACCCGCCGCCCCGGCGCGGCGAGGACTGGCCGACCCTGCTCGCGAGGATACGCCGGGCCCGGAGGGCAGGCTCCTCGGGGTCGAGCGGATCCGGTATCCTGCGGATCCCGTTTCGGGCCCGATCGAGGACCTCCCCGTTGACCGCGCTCCCGCTCCGCCGCATTGCGTTCGCCTTCGACGAGCGGACGCCCTTCCAGTGGAACCGGCGCAATCCGCATTTCGGCCTGATCGGGAACACGGTCAGCTTCTTCGCGCAGCCCTTCGAGCGCTACATGGTCGCGGCGATGCGCGACGCGCGGCCGCGGATCGCCGATCCCGCGATTCGCGAGGAGGCGGAGGCCTTCCTCCGACAGGAGGCGCAGCATGCGCGCATCCATCGCCTGCACGTCGACGCGCTGATCGGCCAGTACCCCGCCCTGCAGCAGACCCTCGACGCGATGCAGGCCTCCTACGACGCGCTCTACGCCTCGGAGTCCCTCGAGTTCCACCTCGCCTACGCGGCGAACATCGAGGCGACCTTCGCGCCGCTCTTCGGGACCTGGCTCGAGCATCCCGCCGAGCTCTTCGACAACGGCGATCCGCCGGTCGCGGCGCTCTTCCTCTGGCATTTCGTCGAGGAGATCGAGCATCGCGCCTCGGCCTTCCGCGTCTACAACGCGGTCGTCCCGAGCCGCCTTTACCGGCTGCGCCAGCTGCCGCGCGTGATGCGCCACATCCGCGAGGTCGGCGACATCCTGAACGCCGGCATCAACCAACACGTCCCGCTCGCCGAGCGCCTCGTCGACGCGGGGAGCCGGGACGTCGCCGCGGCCTTCGCTTCGATTCCCGCGCGCGCCCGCCGCCGCATGAATTGGCGCCTGCTGCTCTCGCAGTGGCCCTACCACGACCCGGACCGTGAGCGCGTCCCGCCGATCGCGGCGCGTTGGCTGCAGGCCTACGACGAGGGACGCGACGTCGAGAACTGGTACGCACCGGCCGCCCCCTGACACCGTCTTGCCGAGAGAGGTCCCATCCCATGCCGAACCGAATCATCACCCAGGTCGCGATCATCGGCGCCGGTGCCGGCGGCCTCTGCGCCGGCATCAAGCTCCGCGAGTCCGGCCGCAGCGATTTCCTCATCTTCGACCGCGAGCCGAAGGTCGGCGGGACCTGGTACCGGAATACCTACCCCGGCGCCGCCTGCGACATCGCCTCGCATCTCTACTGTTATTCGTTTGCCCCGAACCCCGACTGGTCGCGGCCCTTCGCGCCGCAGGCCGAGATCCAGGCCTACTTCGAGAAGGTCGCGACCGACTACGGCCTGCGAGACCATCTGCGCCTGGGCATCGGCGTCCGCTCCGCCCGCTGGGACGAGGGCCGCGCGCGCTGGATCCTCGCCCTCGACTCGGGCGACGAGGTCGAGGCGCGCTTCGTCGTCAGCGCCCTCGGCATGTTCGGCCGCGCCTCGATTCCGGCCATCCCGGGCCTCGAAGGCTTCAAAGGGACCCGGTTCCACTCCGCGCAGTGGAACCACGACCACGACCTGAAGGGCGAGCGCATCGGCGTCATCGGCAGCGCCGCGAGCGCGGTGCAATTCGTGCCCGAGATCGCCAAGCAGGCGAGCCAGCTCTTCGTCTTCCAGCGCACGCCCAACTGGGTCCTGCCCAAGGAAGACGTGCCGTATACCCCCGAGCAGCGCGAGGCCTTCCGTCGCCAACCCGAGCTCATGGCCGAGCGGCGGCAGAACCTCTTCAACCTCGTCGAGTACAGCCTCGAGTACGAGCGCAAGGATTTCTCCGCGATCCCGGAAGAGATGGGGCGCAAGGCGCTCGAAGTCGTGCAGGATCCGGTGACCCGGGCGCGGCTGACGCCGGACCATCCCTTCGGCTGCAAGCGACCGCTGCTCTCGAACGACTATCTGCAGTCCTTCAACCGGGACAACGTCGAGCTCGTCGTCGATCCGATCGAGCGGATCACGGCCGACGCCATCGTCACCCGCGACGGCAAGACCCGCCCCGTCGACACGATCGTCCTCGCGACGGGCTTCGAGACGACCCGTTATGCGAGCGCGATCGAGACCATCGGCCGCGGCGGCCGCCGGCTCGACGAGGTCTGGGCGGACGGCCCCGAGGCCTACCTCGGCCTCACGACGAGCGGCTTCCCGAACCTCTTCATGCTCTACGGACCGAACACCAACGGCGGCAACTCGATCATCCTGATGCTCGAGTACCAGGTCGAGTACATGATCCGCCTGCTCGATGCGGCGAAAAAGGAAGCCGTCGATTGGATCGACGTGCGCCGCGAGGTTCTTCGAGACTACAACGATCGGCTGCAGAAGGAGCTCGACGGCATCCCCGTCCTGCAGGCGAGCTGCAACGGCTACTACCGCTCGCCGTCGGGCCGGATCGTGACCCAGTGGCCCCACAACTTCGCCGCCTATCGCGCGCGGATCGACCAGGACAGCCTGGCGTCGTTCGAGGCGGGACGGGCGGGGGCGTGACCCGGACGGGGCCGAGTCGCGACGGCGCTCGGTCAGGCCGACCGCTTCGAATCGGGCCGCAGGCCTTGCGTCAGTCCGCGACGTACCGCCCCGTGATCAGCGGCAGATCCGCGTAGGTCCGGATGCCCGGCGCGGCGCCGCAGACCGCGGGAATCGCGTTGACGACGGGCATCGCCGTGATCGGGTTCGCGAGGTCGGCGACGCGGCCCGACTCGATCTGCTCCTTCGACGGGCTGAACTTGACGCGGGTATGGATGTTCGGGCTGCCCTCGACCTCCATCGTATAGCCGTGATGGACGGGCCATTCGGGCTCGAGCCCCTTCCCTGCGTTCCAGACGACCTCGAGCTCGAT
>JBIPOQ010000262.1:0-5467 GCA_044379055.1 Myxococcota bacterium | reverse complement strand
GGATCGGGCCGGGCGGACCGCGACGAGAGCTCAGCTCTCGTCGTCGTCCGCGATCTTCGACTCGTACTTCTTCTTCAGCTCCGACTGCTTGTCCGACGGCACCGGCATGTACTTGCAGAATTCCATCGTGAACTCCGCCTTGCCCTGGGTCATCGAGCGCAGGTCCGTCGCGTAGCCGAACATCTCCGAGAGCGGGACCTCGGAGTCGACGGTCGAGAATCCGCCCTCCTCGCTCGAGCCCATGATCTGGCCGCGGCGCTGCATGATGGTCTTCAGGATCGCGCCCTGGAACTCGGACGGACCTTCGACCGAGAGCTTCATGATCGGCTCGAGGATCTGCGGCTTGGCCCTGGGATAGAACTCGCGGAACGCGCCGCGGGCCGCCGCCTGGAACGCCATTTCCGAGGAGTCGACGCTGTGCGCCGCACCGTCGTTGACGACGATCCGCATGCCGATGACCGGGAAGCCGATCAGGCGACCCTTCGGAAGACAGCTCTTGAAGCCCTTCTCGACCGCCGGGATGTACTCGGTCGGGATCGCACCGCCTCGAACCGCATTGACGAATTGAAAGTCATGGTCGCCCTCGTCGCCTTCCGGAATCGGCTCGACGTAGCCGCCGACCTTGCCGTACTGGCCCGAGCCGCCGGTCTGCTTCTTGTGCGTGTAGGTGAAGTCGACCTTCTGGGTCACCGTCTCGCGGTAGGCGACCTGCGGCTGGCCGGTCTCGACCTCGCAGTTGTACTCGCGCTTCATGCGCTCGACGTAGACCTCGAGATGGAGCTCGCCCATGCCCGAGATGACGGTCTCGTTGCTCTCCTGATCGACCTCGGAGCGGAACGTCGGGTCCTCGCGGACGAAGCGGCCGAGCGCCTTGCCCATGTTGTCCGACGACTTCTGGTCCTTCGGCTTGATCGAGAGCGAGATCACCGGCTCGGGGATGTGCATCGACGTCATGGCGACGTTGATGTTGCCGTCGGTGAACGTGTCGCCCGAGGCGCACTCGACGCCGAAGAGCGCGACGATGTCGCCCGCGCAGGTATCCTCGATGTCCTGCATCTCCGCGGCGTGCATGCGGATCAGGCGGCCGACCTTGTGCTTCTTGTTGGTCCGCATGTTGTAGATGGTGTCGCTCTTCTTGAGCGTGCCCTCGTAGACGCGGATGTAGGTCAGCTGGCCGTAGCGGCCGTCCTCGAGCTTGAACGCGAGGGCGACGAGCGGCTTCGTCCGATCGGTCGGGATGATGACCTCGGCCTCGTCGTTGCCGAGATCGACGGCCGTATTCACGACCTCGGTCGGGTTCGGCAGGTACTCGATGACGCCGTCGAGCAGGAGCTGGACGCCCTTGTTCTTGTAGGCCGAGCCGAGCAGGACCGGCGTCAGCTCCATCGTGAGCGTGCCGGCACGGATCGCCTTCTTGATCATCGGGACCGTGACGCTCTCCTCGAGCATCGCCTCCATGAGCTCGTCGGAGAACATCGAGACCGCGTCGAGCATGATCTCGCGGTATTCCTGGGCCTGGTCGACGAGGTTCGCGGGGATCTCCTCCTCCCGGATCTTCTCGCCGTTGCTGCCGTCGAAGTAGTAGGCCTTCATCTTGACGAGATCGACGACGCCCTGGAGGTCGTTCTCGAGGCCGATCGGGATCTGGATCATGACGGCGTTGTGGCCGAGCTTCTCGCGCAGCTGGCGCGTGACCTTGAACGGGTCGGCGCCCGAGCGGTCGAGCTTGTTGATGAACGCCATGCGCGGGACCTTGTACCGCTTCATCTGGCGGTCGACGGTCATCGACTGGGACTGCACGCCGGCGACGCCGCAGAGCACGAGGATCGCGCCGTCGAGCACGCGCAGCGAACGCTCGACCTCGACGGTGAAGTCGACGTGGCCGGGCGTGTCGATGATGTTGATCTGGTTGTCGCCCCACTGGCAGTAGGTCGCGGCCGACGCGATCGTGATGCCGCGCTCGCGCTCGAGGTCCATCGAGTCCATCGTGGCGCCGACTTCGTCCTTGCCGCGCACT
The DNA here is from genome assembly GCA_044379055.1 of Myxococcota bacterium. Lineage (GTDB taxonomy): Bacteria > Myxococcota_A > UBA9160 > UBA9160 > UBA4427 > UBA4427. Next base: position 3,450 of record JBIPOQ010000262.1, on the reverse strand, counting down.
TCGTGGATCGCGTGGATGCGTCCGGTGTAGTAGAGAATGCGCTCGGTCAGGGTCGTCTTGCCCGAATCGATGTGAGCGCTGATTCCGATATTCCGGACCTTGGTGATGTCACCGAGCATCGTCTTGTCCTCTGGCTGTCTGGCCTCCGGCGATCCCGCCGGGCGGTCAGCTTGCATGGTCGGTCCCCGCGTGGAGGAGACCGGGTTCGTCGGGTGGGCGGGCTGGCTGCCCGCCCTTCTTCGTCTAGTCCCGCCTGGCACTCGACTCGCGAATTCGAGCGCAGCGCCGAAACGACGCGCTCGCGAGCGCTCGGCTCCACGTCGGACGACGCTGGGATGGCGGGGGGCCTGACCTGTTCAGGGCGCGCAAATTAGCGGGATGACGAGGGAAAATCGAGCCCTGAAAAGCACGATCCGATGACGGCCCCGCAGGAACTCCGGGGCCGATCGGGTCAGACGAGCCGGTCGCCCGGCGCGAGGCCCGATTCGTGGGCGGCGCGCTTCGCCTCGCCGCGTCGGACCTTGGCGATCCGGAGTCGGCCGCCCCGGGCCGCCAGGCGAAGCCCCGATGCGTCGACCGACAGCACCGTCCCCGGCTCGGCACCGCCCGCGGCCCCGCCGCCCGAGCGGGAGTCCGCCTCCAGAGCGCTCCCGTAGAGCCGCACCGTCTCGTCCCCGAGCCGGGCCCAGGCCCCCGGCTGGGGGTCGCAGCCCCGGATCCGCCGATCGAGGGCCACCGCGTCGACCGCAAAATCGAGGCGCGCCCCCCGCTCGTCGAGCAGCCCCTGGAAGCTCGCGCCGTCCTCCGCCTGGGGCGCGAGCCGCGCGGTCCCCGCCGCGATCGCCGCGACGGTCTCGACCATCGCCTCGACGCCGAGCGGGTAGAGCTTGTCGAAGTAGAGCGAGGCAGCCGTATCGCTGGGCGCGATCTCGACGCCGCGGCGCTGGAGGTAGAGGGGACCCGTGTCGACACCGGCGTCGGGCTGGAAGACCGAGATCCCCGATTCCGACGCGCCTTCGATGATCTGCCAGGCGAGAGCGCTGCCGCCGCGATAGGCCGGCAGGATCGAGGGGTGGAAGCACACGGAGCGGTGTCGCGGATGATCCGCGATCTCGGGCGGCAGGATCACGGTCGTGAACGGCAAGACGTTCAGCTCCGCCCCGAGCGCGCGGTACTCCGCCACGCGTTCGGCGATCGCCTGCCCGCCGCGGCGATAGCCCTTGTAGCGAAAGAGCGGAAGGCCCCGGGCCTGCGCTTCCTCGGCGAGGGGATCCGGGCGGCCGCCGCCGTCGGGCGGGACGTGCACCGCGACGATCTCGTGTCCCGCCTCCGCGAGCCGAACGCAGACGTCGCGCCCGAAAGGCGCCTGACCGAAGAGGGCGATGCGGAGCGGCATGGGCCGACCATAACACGACGCGCCGCCTCGGCCGGGCGTCGCGGATTCCGGACCTCCGCCGGCATCCGGCCATCTCCCGCCGCTACACCGGCACCCGACTCCGATCGCCGATCGTGCCGCGGACCTCGGCGGGATTGCCGTAGGCGAGCGAATGCGGCGGCAGCGAACGCGCGACGAGCGCGCGCGTGCCGACGACGGACTGCTCGCCGATCTCGACGCCGCGCAGGATCGTGACGTCGGCGGCGATCCAGCAGTGGTCGCCGATCCGGACGGGCGCGATCTGCTGACGTCGGTCGGCGTCGAGGTCGTGCTGGTCGGCGTCGAAGACCCGCGAGCCGGGGCCGATCCAGACGCGTTCGCCGAGCTCGACGGCGGCCTTGCTGCTCAGGTGGCAGCCGTTCAGGAAGCCTTCGCGCCCGATCCGGATGCGCGCGCCGGGGAACGCGAAGAGGAGCACGGGGCCGAGATCCGAGCGCAGCCAGGTATCGGCGCCGATCTCGACCTGCGCGCCTTCGGCGACGGAGATGTGGACGCCGCCGGAACGACGCTCGGTGTGGACGCGGGGACCGATCGACAGCCGGGCGCCGGGAGCCAGCGCGAAATGCGAGGACGCGAGGTTCGTGCTCGCGGTCGGATCGATCGAGAGGCCGGGATGGCGCATCGCGAGGCGCCGGAGACGACGTCGATCGAAGCGCTGGATCGCCTGGAGAAGAAAGCGCGTGCCGAGACGCGTGAAGAGCGGGACCCGGGGCGCGGGCCTACTGCTGGACGGTTCCAGCCGGGCCGTCCTTCAGGCGGAACGTGATGAAGCCGTGGGTCGGGTCGTACGGGGACAGGCCGACGGTCACGCGGTCGCCCGGGATCACGCGGATGCGAAAGCGACGCATCCGGCCCGAGAGCTGGGCGGTGACCTGTTGCCCGTTTTCCAGGGTGATCTGGTAGCGACCGCCGCCGAGGATCTTGTCCACGCTGCCCGTCGCTTGAATCAGGTCGTCTCGCGCCAAATCGAATCGATCCTTCCGTCGTTGCCGTCGTTCGCCCCGGGTCGAGTCGCGACCGGCGCCCTTCCGTCCATGAATCGAAGCATGCAGGGCTGTGCGGGGGCCTGGGGCGCGCGCAGGCTAGCACGCGACCCCGGCATGGGCGACCGAAGGGAGCCGCGACCCGGCCGGGCGACCCGGCCCGGGGTCGATCGAGAATGCGGCCGGACCGCTTCCCAAATCCGCCCGGGCCTTGCTAGCCTGCCCCGCCGCGGAGAGGTGGCGGAGTCCGGCTGAACGTACCTGACTCGAAATCAGGCGTACCCGTAAGGGTACCGTGGGTTCAAATCCCACCCTCTCCGCCATGGACTCCGATCCGGCCGCCGATCCCGTCGTGAGGTCCTCTGCGTGACCCAGGTCTCGATGCGGTTCGACCTGAGGATCACCCCCGGCGCGACGACCAGCTTCGCGCGTCAACACCAGGCCCTGCTCGAGATGGTGGCCTGGGCCGACGCCGTCGGCCTCGACGCGATCTGCCTCTCCGAGCACCACGGCGATCCCGCCGGCTACATGTCGGCCCCGCTGACGATCGCGGCCGCCGTGCTCGGGCGCACGCCTCGGATTCCGGTCCGGATCGCTGCGGCGCTCGTGCCGCTCCACGATCCCGTGCGCCTCGCCGAGCAGCTGACGACGCTCGACTGCCTCGCGCCCGGCCGCCTCGAGGTCGTCCTCGGCGCGGGCTACCGCGAGGTCGAGTTCGCGATGGCCGGCGTCGATCGGCGCGAACGCGGCCGGCGCGTCGAGGAATGCGTCGCCGTCCTGCGCGGCGCGTTCTCGGGCAGGCCCTTCGCATGGCGCGACCGCGAGATCCTCGTGACGCCGCCCCCTGCGACGCGCGGCGGACCGCGAATCCTGGTCGGCGGCAAGACCGCCGCGAGCGCGCGCCGTGCCGCCCGCCTCCGCTGCGCCTACAGCCCGGCCGTCGGGGACCACGCGGTCATCTCCGCCTACTACGCGGAGGCCGAAGCGATCGGCTTCGCCGAAGCGGACGTCTTCGGCTGCGGCTCGTTCGAC
>JBIPOQ010000261.1:0-5477 GCA_044379055.1 Myxococcota bacterium | reverse complement strand
TCGCTGCCGCTAGGCGCGCGGGTCGAGATCGACGCCATCGCGCTCTGCGACTGAGCCCGGCCGCTTCGCGCGGCCGGCGAGCCGCGGCAGGTTGATGCCGTTGACGAGGACGTGGGCCGCGACCGGCGCGACGAGCTGCCCGGTCCATTCGTAGAGCGCGCCGAGCCCGAGGCCGATCCCGATCGCGTACACGCTCCAGAGCGCGAGCTCCCGGCGCGGCAGGAAATGCGCCGCCCCGAACAGGATGCTCGCTCCGACGATCCCGACCTTCGGCTGGAGCGCCCCGCGAAAGAACATCTCCTCGGCGAGCCCGCTCGCGAGCGCGAGCAGCCAGGCGTTCGCGCGGTCGAGGGGACCGAGGCTCTCGGCGAGCAGGTCCGAGAGCGCCTTTCCGAGGGCGGTCCAGCGGGTCAACGCCTCCGAGATCGCCAGCGCGACGAGCCCCGCTGCCAGACCCGCGCCGAGCGCGGCGGGCACCGACCAGGCTCGGGCCGCGGCCTCGGGCGAGGGATGGAGGATCGAGTCCCCGGGCGTCCACATCCGCCAGACGAGCGCGGCGATCCCCATCGCCCCATAGAAGAAGAGGCCCATCCGCACGATCGAGGACGGCGGGCGCGGTGTCTCCGACTCCTCCATCCGACCTGGATCCTCCCCGCGCGGGTCTCGCCCGCATCCCCAGAGGGCAATTGCTTGCCCCATCCGCGCGTGCTGGGTAGCCTACTTCGCCGACCGACCGCGAACGTTTTCCGCCCACCGCCCGTCGAACCGATGCGATGTCCGCACGCACTCGTCGGACTCGCCGAGACACGACCGCTCGAGCCCTGAAACCCAACCGGCCATGGACCGGGCGAATCCCCCGCCCGCCCGGCCGAGCCCCGGAGAGCGGGGGCCCACCGCGAGGTCGCGGTGATCCCCGCCGTCCCCGATCCTTCCCCAAGAAGGCCCCGAGCCGGCCCCGAGAAGACCCGGAGAAGACCATGTCGCAACGCGTGCCGATGACCCAGCGCGGCTATGAAGCCCTGAAGGCCGAGCTCCAGCGCCTGAAGAGCGTCGATCGCCCGGCGAACGTCAAGGAGATCGAGACCGCGATCGCCCACGGCGACCTGTCCGAGAACGCCGAGTACCACGCCGCCAAGGAGAAGCAGGGCCATATCGCCGCCCGCATCGCCCAGCTCGACGACAAGATCGCCCGGGCCCAGGTCATCGATACGAACGGCCAGCTCCCCGACAAGGTCCGCTTCGGGGCGACAGTCGTGCTCCGCGACGCCGAGAACGACGACCAGGTCCGCTACACGATCGTCGGCGAGGACGAGGCCGACGCGAAGCAGGGCCGCATCTCGATCACCTCCCCCGTCGCCCAGGCCCTGATGAACAAGACCGTCGGCGACGAGGTCAGCGTCAAGGTGCCCAAGGGCCGGCGGGAGCTCGAGATCGTCGAAATCTCCATCGGAGACGCCTGAGCGGCCTCGGCAGGCGGGGGCGGGGCGCCCCTCGCCCAGGGCTCGGACCGCACGGGCTCTCGTCCCGCCGAAGTCCCTCGAATCGCTCCGAAGCTGCACCTCGGCGAGCGTTGCGGACGGATCGCGAACCTCTAAACTCCGCCCGCCCAGAGCATCCCGTTCCCCGGTAGCTCAGCTGGTAGAGCAGGCGGCTGTTAACCGCCTTGTCGCAGGTTCGAGTCCTGCCCGGGGAGCCATTCCTTATCGCTCCGCGCGCGGACGCGCGCTTCGCTGGCCGCAGGCGCCGGCGAGCGGCGCGCGATTCGCTGGGCCGCGGGCGCTTCTTTCGTGAGCGCGCGCCGGGCCGGGCCGGCCGGTACTCCTCCTGGCCATCGAGACCATCCGTCCGGGCCTGCAGACGACGCGCAGACGTCCGGCAAGTCGATTCGTCGTTGCTCCGCCTCTCGCCGAAATCTCTCATGGGAAATCGAGAGACTCGCAACTCGGGCCGAGGCCACCGCCTATCATCGACCTTCCCGGAATCTGATCGGCTGTTCGCGCGCGTCCGGATGGACCCCGCTCCTCTGATCCATCGATCCTCGCGATCCAGGAAGCTCTTCATGCTGTTGCCGCTGCGCTCCGCTCGTTCCGTTCCGATCGGTCTCCTCGCCCTGCTCGTGGCCTTCGCGGCCGAGCCGGTCCGCGCAGGACTACATCAATACGAAATCACGGGAACGATCGATGGAAGCAGCGTCTTCGACGCGACGACCGGAACCTTCTTCCCGACCGGTCCGATTCCCTTCGGCACCACCGTGCCCTTCACGCTGCGCTTCATCCTCGACGACACGGTGCCGGCGACGAGCACCGGCCCCGGCTTCAACGTCTACGACGACGCGATCGCCGCAGTCGAAATGGAGATCGACGCCCAGCCGGATGTCGTGATCGCGACACGCGGCAGCGTGACGGGGACGGTCGGAACTTCGTTCCACACCTGGGCGCCGGGCGCCTTTCGCAGCGCCGTGGGCTTCGCGCACTCCATTCCCGGCTTCGACGTCGAAGACGGAGGGACCGGTCTCTTGCGCGTCGAGTTCTCGGGCTTCGAGGCCGTCCTCTTCGATTCGACCCGGAGCATGTACCTCGCGGACCCGCCCGAGCTGATCGCGGCGGATCTCGCGGATTCGACCCAGAACCAGATGATGCTCAACTGGGACGATGCGAGCTTCTCGGTTCGGATGACGATGGGCGGCACGATCGACGCGATCACCGTCCCGGAGCCCGGCCTGGCGACCTCGCTCGGAGCGGGACTGTCGGCGCTGCTCGTCGCCACCGGCCTTCGCCGAAGAGGCTGACCCCGAGCGGTTCTGGTCGACCGAGGCGCCCAGCCCGCAGCTCGTCAAGGGCTCGAATAACGTTCGAAGGCCTTCGAGACGGCGCTCAGGCGATCATTTCCGAGAGCTCGAGCCCCATGTCGGCGATCGACGCATTGCTGTACGGCACGTGGTTGTTGCGTCGATCGTTGCGGACGTACGGGTCGCCGTAGCCCTGCATGCCGGCGAGCGGACCGACCTTGTACTCGGCATCCGGAATGCCCATCGCGCGCAGCATCGTGTAGAGCCAGCGGTTGTAGGGAATGCCCGGGCGATCCCAGTGGGCAAGGTCGGAGCGGAAGCCGTTCCAGATGCCGTCGTTGCTGAGATTGCGGTAGTCGAGGAACCGCCCCGTCCGCAGGGCGCCGCCGGCGCTGCCGGCGACGAGGGTCGGGATGCCGACCGAATAATGGGTCTGCTGGCCCGACTCGTGGTTCCAGACCACGATCGCCTGATCGAGGTAGGTCGTATCGCTCTCGCCGTCGATCGAGACGTCGAGCTGCGCGATCAGGGAGGTGAAGATGGCCTGCGCTGCGAAGCGGTGCGATCGGATCGTGTAGTCCTCGGCGATGGTCGGATTGCCGCGGTGCGCGATCTCGGTGTGCCAGTTGCCCGTGAAGTCGTCGACCAGGTCGTCGGTCCCGATCGTCGCGACGCGGGTGAGGCCGCACTGGAAGGCGGCCTTGATCACGCCCATGTAGGCGGCCCAGTCCGCGGCCTCGTCCGCGTGTCGCTCGCCGCTCCAGAAGAGGTTGAAGGCGTAGTCGGGTCGGCTCGCGGTGTCGCAGGACTGGGACTGGTTCTCGATCTTGGTCTCGGTGTCGCGCAGGCCGCTGATGAACTCGTCGAGGCGCGCGCGATCGGAGCTGCTGATCCGCGCGCCGTCGCCATAGGGCGAGCTCATCACGCGGTTGTAGTCGGCCAGCACGCGATCGATCACGCCGAGGCGCGGGTCCGTGCCGGAAGAGCCCCCCCCGCTCCAGCTCGTCCCGAACACGGCGTCGAAGATCTGCGCCGCCCGCGGTCTCTCCTGACCCGTGTTCGGCGTCGCCGAAACCGAACCGACCGGGCCGTCGTTCGAGATCCGCAAGCCGGAGTCGAAGTGGATCGAGCGGACCGTGAAGGGGTCGCCAGCGGGATAGAAGCTCGGCGAGCGCGCGATCACGCGATCGATCGTCGGCATCGAGGGCAGGAGGCAGCGGGACGCGATGCTCTGGTCGTCGAGGTCGCGGAAGTTGCCGAGGTTCACGGCCCGGTGATGGCCGGTGTAGAAGAGCACGTCGAGGCCGCTGATCACGCTGCACTTGGCGAGATACGGATTCAGGAAATGCCCGAGCACCCGCGAGAGCTCCGGCGTTCCGGCCGGGTTGTAGCGGTGGACGTTCGCGCGGGTCATGTTCACGAGGTTGCCGAAGCGGAGGGTGTGATTGCGGCCTTCCGCGGCGCTCCCGGAATAGAGCGGCACCTCGGTCTGGCCCGGCGCTTCGATGGGCGCCCAATCCTCGATCGGCACGTTGCCGTGCGGCGTCCCGATGGCGACGAAGTACTTCGGAAAGACCATCTGCGCCCGCGCCGCCCGCGGCGCGAGCGAAGGCAGGAACGGCAGGACGAGACCCGCCCCCACGCCCTGCAGGAAGTGACGACGACTGATCGCGTCGTATCGCATCTCGGGACCCTCCAGCGTGCCCGCCTCGGGGCCGCCGGAGAGAGGCGGGCCCGAAGACGAGGACGATCTTGCGACGTGTCAGTTCGACATCGTCCGAAGCTTGAACTCGGGCAGCAGCGCCGCAGCCTTGAGCATTCCCTGCAGGCCGTCCGCCTCGAGAGCAGCTTGCAGCGCGTTCACCTCGCAGGAATCGGTCGAGTCGACCTCCATGCGGCGATGTTCGTAGCGGTAGTAGTTGCGAGCGAAGCACTGGCCCGTCTTTTCATGCGTCGCCACCCGCGCGCTCAGCTCGATCGCATCGTCGACGCCGCCGCCCTCTCCGCTGGCGAGGCGCGGGGTGCTCGTGGTCTCGACCAGGGCCCGGAAGAACTCGTCGCCGGCGTCGTCGTAGAGGACCTCTTCGGTCCGGAAGCGACCGATCGCGTCGAAGTTCTCGGAGGGGAAGCCGACGGGGTTGATGAAGGGCGTGTGGCAGCCGGCGCAGGCCGTTCCGCTGATCTCGGTGATCGCCTCGGTCCGTTCGCGGGTCGAGAAATTGGGATGCAGCACGGCCTCTTCCGGCGTCGCGATGTCGGCCGGCGCCACGATCTCGTCGCAGAGGATCTCGGTGCGGATGCGTGCGCCCTTCAGGATGGGGTGCGACTCGAAGTCGCCGTACATCTGGAGCGCAGCGCGCGTCAACAGGCCGGCCCGCGGCTGCGAGGCCGGGAAGGGAACGGGCGGGTTGCTCCCGCCCGCCCAGGGCGTGACGCCGTAGGCCTCGGCGAGGGCCGCGTTGGTCGCGAAGGATCCGTTCGAGGTGAAGAGATCGGCGAGACTTCCGTCGCTGACGAAGGTCGTGTAGTCGGCCAGGGCGAGCACCTCGTCGATCGCAGCCTGGCGGTACGCAACGAGATCGAGGTTCGTCGGCAGATCGGTGCCGAATCCGTAGTCCTCGGCCAGGAAGTTCGCCCGCTCGGGCTTGCTCGGATCGAAGGGCGGGATCTCGTCGAGGCGGAGCCAGCC
>JBIPOQ010000260.1:0-5479 GCA_044379055.1 Myxococcota bacterium | reverse complement strand
CTTCCAAGCCAGCGGGATGGCCGAGCAGAATCGACCGTCGACCGCTTCCGCCAAGCACGCCAATCGCCCGCATCCGCCATTCCGCATGACCGCATGCGCGCATCACCGCATCACCGCATCACCGCATGCCCGAATTCTTGGATGCTCTGATGCTCGAATGGATGCGGTTGTAGTTTGCGGTTCGCGGTTCGCGGTTCGCGGTTCGCGGAATTCGAACAAGCGAGCCTGCGCGCAAGGCAGACCGGCGCGCGAGTGGACAGGCGAACGGAAAAGGGGATGAACGGCCGACCGGCCGGATGAGTTCCCCCGCCGTGTGAAACCGGATCGCGCCTACCGCGCCTCCGGCGTCGGCCGACACTCCATCAAGATCCCCGAGTGATCGCTCCCCGGAATCGGCAGGACGCGAAACCGCTCGACCTCGAGCCCCCGAACGAACGCATGATCGATGCGAAGCATCCGCCGGCTCTCCGGCGTCGGCCCCCAGGTCGCCTCGACCTTCCGCCCTTCCCTGCGCGCCGCCTCGACCGCCCCGTCCCGCATCTGCCCCGCCAGCCGCCGATAGAGCGGCCAGCCCGGCGCCGCGTTGCAGTCTCCCACGACGGCGCGGACGGCGGCCGGGTTCTCGCCGAAATAGCGTTCGAGGCCGCGGACCTGCTGCCGGCGGACCCAGCCCGACGGAAACGGCCGCATCGCATGCGGCGCCTGGAAATGCACGTTGACGAGATCGATCGCGGCCCCGAGGCCCGGCCAATCGGAGGGCTCGAGGACCGCGCGGCGCGCGTCGCGATAATGGAGCGGGATGCGCTCGTACTTGCCGGGATGGCGCAGGGCGATGCCCATGCCGTGGTACTCGGGATGGGGCTCGAGGCAGCCGTACGGCAGCTCGCCGGCAATCGCCTCGGCGTTCTCGAAGCCGAGCTCCTGGGCCGCGAAGACGTCGACGGCGTGCTCCCGGATGAGCGAGACGAGCCCGTCCGGATCCGCCTTCCCCCACCACAGATTCCCCGAAAACACCCGAATCGCCCGCGACAACCGCCGTCTCCCCGTCCTGGCCTCGCCTGCGCCGCCCGCGCCGGGCGCCGCATCGTCCCCGGCTCGGAACCGGCCCGGCCCGCAGCCGACCGGAACACCCGACCTCGCGCCCTATCGACCGCGAGCGCCCCGAGATCAACACCGGATTCCAGCTCTGGGTTCCCGATTCGGCCGAGATGGGACCAGCCCGGATCCACTCTCCCGGGCGGTCGTCACGCCGAGACGCACGCCCTCCGCCTTCTGCAGCTCGCCGATCACGGCGGAGAGGCTGCGGAGGCTCGGACTGCCGCTGCGGCTGGAAATGCGCAGCGAGACGCTTGGGCCGCTCTCGCGCCCCTACTCCCGCCAGAGCGCCTCGGCCGCCAACGCCTCCGCCGGCCGCACCGTCCCCCGAGCTCGCCCGACGACGCCCGCCTCGAGCCCCCGAACCTGCCACGCCGCGACCGGCACGACCGGATGCGGCGCCTCCAGCCCGAGCGCATTCGCCGCCTCGAATCCGAACCGCCCGTAGTAGCTCGGACTTCCGAACACGAAGACGAGCGAGACGCTTCGCGCAGCAAGCATCCGACAGCCCTCTTCGATGAGCGCGCGGCCGACCCCCGTCCCCTGCGCCTCAGGCAGGACCGCAAGCGGCGCAAGGATCGAGCAGACGACGGGCGTCGCAGGCCCGACGAGCTCGACCGCCGTGAAGAGCACATGCCCGAGGCAGCGCCCTTCCGATTCGGCAAGAAGCGAGAGCAGGGGCAGCGCGGTCGGATCGCGGAGCAGATCGGCGACGAGATTCGCCTCGTCATCCCGCCTGAACGCGAGCCGCTCGACGCGCAACAAGTCTTCGAGATCGGCGTCGCAAGCCACCCGGATCCGCATGACGACCGCCCCGTCCCGGAACCGCGCGCTCGTTTACCGGAACAGCTCCGAGACGATGATCGTCTCTTCCCGTCCCGGCCCGACCGACAGCAGCGCCGCGCGCACCTCGGTCAGCGTCTCGATCCGCTCGATATACCGCCGCGCGTTGACCGGCAGCTGCTCGATCTTCGTCATCCCCCGAAGATCTTCCTGCCATCCGGGCAACGTCTCGTAGATCGGCTTCGCCCGCTCCGTCTCCGCGAGCGTCATCGGGAAGTCTTCCGTGATCTTTCCGTCGATCTCGTAGGCCGTGCAGATCTTGAGCTCCGGCATCCCGGAAAGAATGTCGAGCTTGTTGATCGCGAAATCCGTGAGCCCGTTGACCGTCACCGCCTCACGCAGCAGCACCGCATCGAGCCAGCCGCAGCGCCGCGGCCGCCCCGTCGTCGCCCCGAACTCCGCGCCCTTGCTGCGGAGCAGCTCGCCGAGCTCGCCCTCGAGCTCGGTCGGGAAGGGGCCGCCGCCGACGCGGGTCGTGTAGGCCTTCGTGATCCCGATGACGCGGTCGATCTTCGTCGGGCCGACGCCCGAGCCCGTGCAGACGGCGCCGGCGACGCAGTTCGACGACGTGACGAAGGGATAGGTCCCGTGGTCGATGTCGAGGAAGGTCCCCTGCGCGCCTTCGAAGAGGATGTTCTTTCCGGCGCGGAGCGCCTTGTCGATGATGCGGCCCGTGTGGTCGATGTAGGGCTCGAGCGCGCGGCCCCACTCGATGCACTGGGCGTAGAGCGCGTCGATGTCGATCGCGGGCGCGTGGTGGAGCTCCGTCAGCTCGAAGTTCTTCTGGGCGCCGATGGAGTCGAGCTTGGCGCGGAGCGTCGAGAGCTCGCGCAGGTCGGCGACGCGGATGCCGCGGCGGGCGACCTTGTCTTCGTAGGCGGGGCCGATGCCGCGGCCGGTGGTCCCGATCTTGTCCTCGCCGCGGGCGCTCTCGCGCGCCTTGTCGAGGGCGGTATGCCAGGGGAGGATGACGTGGGCGCGGCCCGAGACGCGGATGCGCGAGGGATCGCGCAGGATGCCGCGGTCCTTGAGCTTGCCGAGCTCGATCAGGAGGATCCCGGGATCGACGACGACGCCGGGGCCGATCAGGTTGACGGAGCCGTCGTGCAGGATGCCCGACGGGACGACGTGCAGGATCGTCGTCTCGCCGCCGACGACGAGGGTATGGCCCGCGTTGTTCCCGCCTTGAAAACGGGCGACGAGATCGGCGTGCGGCCCGAGCCAATCGACGATCTTGCCCTTGCCTTCATCTCCCCACTGCGCGCCGACGGCGACGACGGTCGTCATTTCTAGAGCTCCAGCAATTGCACGGCGATCATGCTGGCGTCGTCGCGAAGGGCGGCGAGGACCTGGTCGCTCGGGTGTTGGTCGACGTTGACGAGCATGCAGGCCTCGCCGCGGTTTTCGTTGAGCGCAAGCTGCATGCGCGAGATGTTGACGCCGGCGTTGCCGAGCAGCGTGCCGATGCGGCCGACGACGCCGCTCTGGTCGTGGTTGTGGATCAGGAGCGTGCAGCCCTCCGGAATCGCCTCGAGCATGAAGTCGTCGACGCGCACGATGCGGGGCTGGCGGCCGTGGAAGACGGCGCCGGCGATGAGACGATCGACGACGCCCTTGACCTTGACGGTCACGGCCGACGCGAAGTCCGTCGTCCGGGTCGACTTGCTCTCGATGACCTTGATCCCGAGCTGCTGCGCGACGTGCGACGCGTTCACGAGGTTCACGTTCTCGCGCACCGTCGAGAGGATCCCCTTCAAGACCGCGATCGTGATCGGCGCGACCTTGAGCTCGGCGACCTCGCCCGAGTACTCGACCTCGACGACGTCGACCCGGCCCTTCGCGAGCTGGCCCTGGAAGCGGCCGAGCTTCTCGCCCAGATCGAGGTACGGCGCGACCGCGCTCATCTGCTCGGGCGAGACGGACGGGACGTTGATCGAGTTGCGGACCTCGCCGCGCAGGAGGAAGTCGCGGATCTGCTCGGCGACGGCGATCGCGACGTTGATCTGGGCCTGCTCGGTCGAGGCGCCGAGATGGGGTGTACAGATGACGTTCGGATGGGAGACCAGCGGATGGCCCTTCGGCGTCGGCTCGTCGACGAAGACGTCGAGCCCCGCGCCGCCGACCTGGCCGGACTCGAGCGCTTCGAGCAGCGCCGCCTCGTCGACGATGCCGCCGCGGGCGGCGTTGATGACGAGCAGACCGGGGCGGGCCTTCTTGAACTGGGCGCGCCCGAGGATGCCGGTCGTCTCCTTGGTCTTGGGGACGTGGACCGTGACGACGTCGGAGCGCTCCATCATCTCGTCGAGGGAGACACGCTCGACCTCGAGCTTCGCGGCAGCCTCGGCGGTCAGATACGGGTCGTGGACGATGACCTTCATGCCGAGGCCCTTGGCCCGGGACACGACATAACGGCCGATGTTCCCGGCCCCGAGCACGCCGAGAGTCCGGTTGTAGAGCTCCATGCCCTCGAACTTCTTCTTCTCCCAGGCGCCGGCCTTCATCGAGGCGGTGGCCTGGGGGATGAACCGCGCGAGGGAGACGATGAGCGCGATCGCGTGCTCGGCCGTCGTGATGTTGTTGCCTTCGGGCGTGTTGGCAACGACGACGCCGTGCTGGGTCGCGGCGGAGACGTCGACGTTGTCGACGCCGATGCCGGCGCGGCCGACGATGCGGAGCTTCGGCGCGGCGGCGAAGACTTCTTTCGTGACCTTGGTATTCGAGCGGATGACGAGGGCATCGACGTCGGCGATGAGCGTCAGCAGCTCGGCGGGCGAGCAGCCCGGGCGGTTGATCAGCTCGATCCCGGGCGCCTGCTCGAGAATCTTGACGCCCTGCTCGGACAGCGAATCGGAGATGAGGACCTTCGGCACCTGACTTACCACCCCGCGCGTGGCCCGCGCGCTCTCGATCGCCCCGTTCCTCCGCCCCCACCCAGGGGCGAGCGCGAGCAGGATGGCATCCCGCTCGAACGACTGGACACGGCGATTTCAATCCTTGATTTCGGGCTCGGACCCGGCGATTTGCGCTCTGCGTTTTGCGTTCTGCGCTCGATCTTGCGAGTCCAGTCGGGGCCCGTTCGGCTTCGAATCGGGTCGCGGGCGCTCGGGTCGCGCTTCGGGGCGCCGCCGGGCGCCGACGGCGAGCACCCATCGGGCGCTTCGCCTGTCGAGACCGGCTTGCTCCGGGCAGCTTGCGCCACCTGCGCGACGAGGGCTAACTCGCCGACTTGACTACGGAATCCAACCGGTGGCCGAGTTTGCACGACGGCCCGGGCGGTGTCAACGGGACGCCCGTCGCCGGCAGCCTCGCGTGCTACGGTCGGGCGCCCTCGTTCGCGCCCTCGCCCCGGCTCCGCCAAGCGCCCGCCCCGCGCCCGGCCCCGGTCGGTCCGGCCGGCCCGAACAGGCCGGAACACGCCCGAACACGCCCCGGACCGCCGCCCGGAATCCGCAGGAGTCGCCTTCCATGTCGTCGAGGTCCCCGCTCCCCGCGCGTCTCGCGATCGAGCCCCGGGGCCCCCTCGCGGGCTCGGTCCGCGTCC
>JBIPOQ010000259.1:0-5483 GCA_044379055.1 Myxococcota bacterium | reverse complement strand
CTCGTCTTGACGATAAAGGCGCCGGCGGAGGCGTTGCGGAGATTCTTCGAGCCCTGGGGCCCCTTGAGGACGCTGAGCCCGCCGATGTCGAAAAGCCCGACGAGCTGGGTCGCGGAGGCGTTGCGCGGAATCCCGTCCATGAAGATCGGAACCGAGCTCGAGGCGTTCGCGCCGAAATCCTGCAGGCCGACGCCTCGGATGAAGAAGGAGGCGTTGGTCGCGTTGACCGACGTGATCTCGAGATTCGGAACGTACGCCGCCAGGTCGCTCACGTCCTCCACGCCGATGTTGGCCAGGTCGGCCGAATCGAACACGATCGCGGACGTATCCGCGCCCTCGAGGAGAGCCGCGGCCGAAGAGCTCGTCACGACCATCTCTTCGACGCCCGCGAAGGGATCGACGTCGGCGCCCTGCTGCGGCGACTGGGCCGCGGAATCGAAGGCGGGCAGCATCACGAGCGCAGCCGTGGACACGACCGTCCGCAAGGACCAGCGACCCGGTCTCCGCAGCCGGCCGTAAGCATCTCGATCTACGACTTCACTCATCACAGCGGCCTTCCCTCGACCTTGTTCACGGTTCCAGCGAGATTCCGAGCGTCATGGCCCGAACGCATCCGCCAGACGCTTTTCATGCAATCGACACCGGCCCCGTCCGCCTCGAACCCGCCCACGCGCGGACGAAACCGACCGATCGATCTCTGCGGCCCATTCTCGCCCGGACTACCATGAAAAGAAGATCGTTCGTGGCCGTTCCCATCGCCTTGGACGAGGGCGGATACGAGCAGATCGAGGTCGTTCGGGGCGCGTCTCGAGGCGACCGATCCTTGAAACAGGGGCGAAGACTACTCGCCCGGGGTGCTGGGATCAATGCGCGAATTCGATCGAAACCGCGCTACCCGTATCGACCGCCACCGCCCCCCTCCCCATCCGAATAGCTGACGGGATTTCAGCTCATCGACGACGCCCGATTAATTCGCCCCGAACCACATTTTTGTTGCACGGAGCCGGATCGTCGGCCCTAGAATACCGGCTTCCATCGTACGCCGACGAACCCGGGAGCGCCGAGAACACCTCGCATGCGAAGACACGCCAATCGACTTTTCCCGCGCCCGCTCCGTGGCCTCCAGGATCGCCCGAACGCGGCAGGATTCGCCTCGCGCCTCGGCGTCCGCGCGTTCGTCCTGTTTTTCTGCGTCGTCTCTCTGATGCCTTCGCGCGCCGAGGCGGAGACCGACGACTCGAGCTGGATCCTCTATGGAAATCCCGAGTTCCTCTCGGTCTACGCGCATACCGGCAAGGGAAATTTCAGCAGTACGGAGCTGACCGGCCCGCGCGTCGCGGCCAACCAGCTCGTCCAGAATGGCGACCTCGGGACGGAGGTGGAAGCCCCGAATCGATCGCGGGAGATCATCGCCTCGGCGCTCGTCGGCGGGACCTTCGGGTTCCTGACGCCGGCAGTCATCGTCCCCAGTCGCCCGCGGCTGTTTCTCGACGTGAACGTCGCGATGCCGGCGACGACCGAAGTGCAGCTCGCGCGCAGCGGCGACCCGGGCAAGCTCTCGTTCCCGGACGGCGGCGGCACGAGCGGCGTCCTCGTGACGGAAGGCGCCCTCGTCGGTCGCGGAACGGCGATCACCGTCCAGCACCAGGGCCCCCAGGTCCACGCGGGTCTCGGCGTCTCCTTCGAGCTTCCTCTGGACGACGAGCGCTCGATCCGATTCAAGCCCTCGGCGGTCTACAGCCGAACGGTGATCGACGTGTCGGCGCTGACGGTCCGGGGCGTCCGGCTCAACACCGATCGCGATACCAATCAGAGCCTCGAAGACGATTTCCGGCAGATCCGGCTCTCCGACGCGCGTACCGAGGTCTACCACGCCGCCGGCCCCTCGCTCGAGATCGAATACGTCCCCGGAATCGACTGGGGGCCGTTTTCGTTGAGCGTCTATGGCCGCGGCCATGCCTCGTACATCCTGACGGACCCGGTGACGCGCATGCAGCAGTGCAACGTCGAGGGCGGCCAGCCCGGCGAGTGCGCCGATTGGAAGTACACGCAGGATCGCTGGGCCTATCGCGCGAGCGTCGGCTTCCACATCAACTGGACGCCCCGCCCGCTCTGGTGAGCGGACGGGAGAGCCGGCCGGTGCGCCTGGAGACGATCCGGCCGTTCGGCGACGGCGTCTCTCATCTCGTCGCGCTCGCCCTGGCCGGACTGACCCTCTTTCTCGCCGGCCAACCGATCTACGCCAACGACACCTGGATCCATCTCGCGCTGGGCGAGGTCTTCCTGCGCGAAGGCCCCTGGCTCGAGGCCGATCCACACCTCTTCGCCGCCCCGGGCCCGCCGTCTCCGGCCTCGTGGCTCGGCTCGGTCGCGATCCATTCGGGCTACCGACTCTTCGGATTCACGGGGCTCCGCGTTCTGCACGCCTCGGGCGTCGCAGTCGTCCTCGGCCTCGCCTGGTGGGTGATGCGAAGATCGGGCGCGAGCCGCGCGGCAGCGAGCCTCGGCGTCTCGGGCCTGGTCGCGCTCGCCACCTATCGCCTCGTTCAGCTCCGGCCGGATCTATTCACCCTCGGCGCGACCTTTGCCCTCTTCCTGCTCCTGCTGGCCGACCCGGCGGGCCCGAGCCGCCGGCGGATCGCGATCGCGGCCCTGCTCTGCGCCCTCTGGGCCAACGTCCACGCCGCCTTCCTGCTCGGCCCGCTCCTCGTGCTCGGCTGCGCGGCGGCCGTCGCCGTCGCCGCCGGGCTCGCCCGCGGCGTCCCGCGGACGAACGAGCTGCGACGCGCGCGACGCCTCGCCGTCGCAGGGCTCGTGCTCCTCGCGGCCGGCTGCGCGAATCCGCAGGGACTCGACGCCTATCGGGCCTATTTCGTCTCCGGCACCGAGACGATGGGGCTCGAGGCGATCATCGACGAATGGAACCCGACGGATCTCTTCGCCTGGCCGATCCCCTCCCTGCCGCCCACGCCCGCCGCCTGGGTCCTCTGCTGGGTCGCGGTGATCGGCGTCCTCTCCGCGGCGGCTCTCGCCCTGCGCGAGCGCTGGACGAAGCGGGGAGAGGGCGGCTTTCGCGTCGATCCGGTGCTGCTCGCCCTGTCCGTCGCCGCGCTGGCAGCCTCCATCGTCGCCTCGCGATTCCTCTGGCTCGTGCTCTTCGCGCTCGCGCTCTTCGCCTCGCTCGCACGCGGCGGAGCGTCCCCCGACGCGGCCGATCCGACCCCGAGCATGCCGCTCCGTGCGTCGCTCGCCTCCGTCGCCCTCGCCCTCACGAGCCTCTCGGTCGGTCTCGCCCATCTCGAGGTCGGCGACTGGCCGCTGGTCTCACGGCTCGCCCGCGCGGAGAACGCCGACTACGCCGCGCCCTACGCCGGCGATCGTTATTTCGCACACGCGGTCTGGTTCCTCGCCGACGCCGGACTCGAGGGCCGGATCTACAACGACTATCCCCTCGGCGGCTTCCTCGCGTTCTGGCTCGCCCCGAAGATCCGGATGTCTTCGAGCGGCACGATGAACGTCGAGCGCGAAGCGATGCAGGCCAATTTCGCGATCGGTGCCCGCCAGACGCTGCGCCCCGACGAGAGCTACGCCGCCCTGCTCGACCGCCAGCGCGTCGATCTCTTCCTCGGCTCGGGCTACCCGATCGAAGCGACGCCCGGCCGTCCCATCCCCTGCACGACCCGCCATCTCGAGCACGAGCCCGGCTGGCTGCTCGTCTTTCGAAACCTCCAGAGCGCGGTCTACCTGCGCCGCAACGCTGCCAATGCCGCGAACCTCGAGCGCATCGTCGCCTACTACCAACGCGCCGGCGTCCCCTTCGACCGCGAGCACGGCTTCGAGACGGAACGCGTCCTCCGCGAATCCGCCGGATGGGCGATCGAACACGGTGTCGCCCCGTCCGACCTCGATGCGCTGACGGCGCACGTCGGCGCCCAGCACCGGACGAAGACGATCGACGAGCAGACCCACCGCCTCGCGATGCTCTACGCGACCCTCGGCCTCTACGAGCGCGCGCTCGAGGTCGAGCAGCTGATCTGGTCCGTCCAGCCGGGCGACGCGACGACGGCCTGGCGGACGATCTGGAATCTCGCGCAGCTCGGCCGTTGGTCGGATGCCCTCGCCGCCGCCGGCGCCCTCGAACGACGGGAGCGGGCGAGCGGCCTGCCGACCGGCAGCGGATGGAGCGCCACGATCGAAAGAATCCGCTCCGCCAACCCGGAGGCGCGCGCGACATTGCTCGCCCACATGCCGGTCGTGCGACTCGAGCAGCTCGACTGGCTCCGCGCCGGCGTCGCTCCGCCGCCCGCCCGCTGGCAGCGGGCGCCCTGATCGCGCCACGCCACACGTCGGCTCATCATGGGGGTGCACCCCGTGGGTGAAGTTGCGTGCCAAAATTCACCGGCTCTCAAAAAAACCCCACACTTTTCTCGTCGCTCAAGTAGGATGAGCCTCGATCTGGGAAGGTCACTCGTCCGCGGCCATGGCTTCGGGCGAGCGAAGGGATATCGGCTGAGCGGGCTCCGTCTGAACGGGGCCAACTCGATGGAACATCGCTCGAGATCGAGGTGCTGGGAAACACCTCGAAACCCTCTTGAGCACGGAATCGCAGCGGCTCGCGCCCTCGAGAACTCTCGAGCGGCCAATCGGGTCGGGGCCGTCCGGACGTTCGAATCGACGCTCTTTTTTCCTTCTCTCCTCCAGATCGCGAGATCGCACGGACCGCTCCGGCGCATGGTGTGCCGGGAGGAATCGTGCCTACGCCTCCGCTCGATGCGGCGGCGGACGCTATCGGCGCACGCGCTGTGGCAGGGAAAGAGGAAGAAGCAAATGATTCGATCTAGCAAGGCCATTGCGGCCGCCGCGATCTTGTTCGTCATGCCGACGATGGCGAGCGCCCTCGGCATCTCGATCGTGAACGTGTCGAGCACGGGCTCGAGCACCACCGCCCTCCAGGCCAACGAAGAGATCACCTTCGATCTTCGCCTCGAGAACCCGACCGGCGTCGACGTGTTCGGCCTCGACGTCGTCGTCAGCGGCTTCGACACCCCCGGAACCAACAACTCCATCAGCAGCGGACTCCAGCTCGTCGGCGGCTCGCTGGCGACCTCGGCCTTCAACACCGTCAACATCCCGGCGGTCGGCTCCCTCGGCGGCATCGCGAACACCCGCACGGCCCCGACCCAGGTCTGGGCGCTGAGCCTCACCGACCCCCAGCCCGTCCGGACCTCGCTCTTCGCCGGCGCGGCCCTCACGCCGTCGAACGGCAACGGCAGCCAGGACACGGGCATCGGCGGCGGTCTCGTCGGCAGTGGCGACGTCCACTTCCGCGTGACCTACCGGCTCGTCACCAACATCGTGAACCTCAACCAGAACCTCACGCTGAGCTTCGGCACCGAGGCGAGCCTCGGCCACGTCGCCATCGGCGCGGGTGGCGACACGATCCCGTTCCAGAACGCCACGTACGCGCTCACCGTGATTCCGGA
>JBIPOQ010000015.1:0-18656 GCA_044379055.1 Myxococcota bacterium | reverse complement strand
AGCTCGGCGACGGAGAGCTTGCTCGCGCCGGCGATCAGGTCGGCGCTCTTCGTCTCTTCGAGGTCCGAGGCCGAGAGCCGGGTTTGGAGCGCCATCGCCGAGGCGAAGCTCTCGGTCGCCGTGTCGAGCATGCGGACCCGGGTCTTGCCGGTCTTCGGATCGAGGATCTGCTCGAAGGGGATCGGCACGATGCGCTGGTTCTGGCGCGTGATCATGACGTTGGCGTGGCCCGAGAGGAGCGTCGAGACGGCGGCCGCGCCGAGCTCGCGGGTGTACTCCTGGTCGAAGGCGTTCGGCGGAACGCAGCGCAGCTCGTAGCCGACGTCCTTCACGACCATCGTCGTCTTGATGCCGTGCAGCTTGAGGCCCTTCTCGACGCGATCGCGCACGAGGCGGCCGAGCGGCAGCTCGGCGAGGCGGAGATGGCCGTGCTCGTCGCGGGGCAGGTCGGGGAAGGCGGCCAGATCGGCGGGATCGAGGCATTCGCCGAGGCCTTCGGCGAGCACGACGACGCCGTGCGCGCGTCCTTCGGCGGTCGATTTCAGGATCGCGCCCTCGACCGTGCGGGCCATGCGATCGAGGGAGACCTTGGCGCCCGCGTACTCCTCGGCGACGAGCGTCATGGTCGCGTTCGCGGAGTGGCCGGCGCCGAGGGCGAGATGGCCGGCGTTGCGGCCCATCATGACGACGACGTACCAGCGGCCCGCCGTGCGTGCGTCCTCCTGGAGCGTCGTGAGGATGCCGGCGGCGGTCGCCCGCGCGGTCTCGAAGCCGAAGGTCGGGATGCCGGGGGGCAGCGGCAGGTCGTTGTCGATCGTCTTCGGGACGTGGGCGACGCGCAGGTGGTTGCCGGCGGCGGCGCCGACGGTGCGGGCGGAGAAGCAGGTGTCGTCGCCGCCGATCGAGATCAGATGGTCGATGCCGAGGCGGCCGAGGGCGTCGACGACACGGTCGAGGTTCGCCGGGTCCTTCGTCGGGTTCGCCCGCGAGGTCTTCAGGATCGAGCCCCCGAGCTCGTGGATCCGGGACACCGCGTCGGCGTCGAGATCGACGACATGGTCGATGTCGCCCTTCATCAGCCACTCGAAGCCCTGGAGGATCCCGATGACCCGCGCGCCCCGCCGCCGTGCCGCGAGGGTCGCCGCGCTGATCACGCCGTTGATGCCGGGCGCGGGGCCGCCGCCGACCAGGAGACCGAACGTGGCCATGGGAGCAAGACTCCTTCTCGCCGGGATTTCTCCCGAGTTTCGCCCGGACCCGGGAGGTGGGGTCGAGGCGCGGCCAAACGTAGCGGCGACGGGCCGGAGCGGCAGGGGTGTTCGCGGTGATACGCTCGTGATGTTCCAGGGATCGATCGATGGGGCGAGCACATTGGGCGCGCAAGGCTTCATCTGCGCGGAGTGCATTGATCGTCGGCCCGGTGGTAGAGATCCCCTTCACCCGGAGTCTTCGGTCCAATGATGATGAAATCGTCTCCTCGCTGGGCGCTGCTCGGCTCCGTCGTGATGCTCTCCGCGTGTGGCGGCTCCCCGACCGTGCCGGCCCCGCCGGTGCCCGGGCCGCCCGCCGACGTCGTCTTCCTCGGCGAAAACATCCTGACCGTCGATCCCGCGACCGCCGGCGCCGAGGGCGTCGCCGTCCGCGGCGACACGATCGCCGCCGTCGGGTCTCGGCAAGAGATCGAGCGGTCGATCGGGCCGCGGACCCGCGTCGTCGAGCTCGGCGAGCGTGCGCTGCTGCCGGGCTTCATCGATGCGCACGGGCATCTCGGTCTCGTGATGCTCGTCGTCGACTATCTGAACGTGTCGTCGCCGCCCGTCGGTCCGATGGAGTCGATCGACGACATCGTGGCGGCGCTGCGGGCGCGGATCGAGGAGCGCAGCCCAGCGCCCGGCGAGCTCGTCGTCGGATACGGCTACGACGACTCGCTCCTCGCCGAGGGGCGGCACCCCGATCGAGACGATCTCGACCGGGTGTCGAAGACGCAGCCGATCGTGCTGCTCCACGTCTCGGCACATCTCGCGACGGCGAACTCGGCGGCGCTCGCGGCGATCGGGTACGACGCGACGACGCCGGACCCGCCCGGCGGCGTGATCCGGCGGCGCGAGGGGAGCCGGGAGCCGAATGGCGTCCTCGAGGAGTCGGCCCTCGGCCCCGCGCTCGCGAGCCAGGCGAACGTTCTCGGCACGCCCGAGCGATTCGCGGCCGCGGTCCACAAGGCTCTCGCCTACCACGCCCGCTTCGGCATCACGACCGTCCAGGACGGCGCGTCGTATCCGGCGATGGTCGAGAGCTTGCGGGCGGTCGCGCGGGAGACGCCGCTCGCTCTCGATGTCGCGGCCTATCTCCGCGAGGAGGCGCCGAAGCCGGGCGCGGCCCCAGGGCTCGACGTCCTGCCCTCGGGCGGGCCCGGGCTCGCCTCGCTCGGATTCTCCCGCGACTATCGGAGCGGCGTCCGGGTCGCCGGGGTCAAGTTCGTCCTCGACGGCTCGCCCCAGGGCCGTACGGCCTGGATGACCCAGCCCTATCTCGCGCCGCCGCCCGGTCAATCGGCCGACTACCGCGCCTATCCGACGCTCGACCCCGACTACTATCGGACGCGCGCAGCCGAGCTCATCGAGGGCGGCGTGCCCTTCCTCGCCCATGCGAACGGCGACGCGGCGATCGATCTCATGATCGACGGCGTCGCGCGGGCGGAGCGCGCGATCCGGGCCCGCGGCGGGCGGGTCCCCGACCACCGCTCGACCGTGATCCACGCCCAGCTCGCCCGGACCGACCAGCTCGACGCGATGAAGCGCCTCGGGATCGTGCCGTCGTTCTTCGCGGCGCATCCCTTCTTCTGGGGCGATTGGCATCGCAAGAGCTTCGGCGACGCGCGGGCCCTCGCGATCAGCCCGCTGCGCTCGGCCCGGGACCGCGGGCTGCGCTTCTCGATCCACAACGATGCGCCCGTGGTTCCGCCGGACGTGCTCGGGCTCGTCGAGATCGCCGTGCGGCGCGAGACGCGCTCGGGCTTCGTGCTGGGCGAGCGGGAGCGCGTGAGTGTCGAAGACGCGCTGAGGTCGGTGACCCTCGATGCGGCCTACGGCTACTTCGAGGAGGATCGGAAGGGCTCGATCACGCCCGGCAAGCGGGCGGATCTGGTGGTCCTCGCCGCGGATCCTCGGCGGGTACCGACCGACGCCATCGGCGAGATCGAGATCGTCGAGACGATCGCCCGCGGCCGGACGGTCTTCTCGGAAAAGAAAGAGGCGACCTCAGCCGGTCGCTGAGGCCGCCTCCCTCGATCTTCGTCGCCGCTCAGCCCTCGCTGTGGAACAGCATCGGCTCGCCGTCGACCTCGGCGACCCGGGCGATCAGCGCGCCTTCGGGCGTGCGGGCGCTGAATCCGTCGCCTTCGCGCTGCATCACGAAATGGCTCGACCGGCCGTCGGCGGCCTCGATCCGGACGTCGAGCACGTTCTCGCTCGTGCGGGTCAGGACGGCCGTCCCGTCGGCGGTCGTGATCTTGCGCGACGCGCCGTTCTTCGCGAGCACCGGGTTGCTGCCGGTCCAGAACTCGACGGAGTTGAAGATCACCGCGTCGAGGAACGTCGCCGCTCCGTAGACGGGGATGATCGCCATCGCCAGGAAGACGAGCTCGCGCACCCATTTGTCGGGGCTGACCTCGCGGTTGAAGTTGTAGACCTTGCGCGTGAGCTGGAATCCACCGAAGCAACCGGTCGTCGAGACCGGCAGGAAGGCCATCAGCACGAGGGCTGCGATCGTACGCTTCATCTTGCATTTCTCCTCGGCAGGCGTGGGGGGATGCGCCGCCTGCTCCGTACCTTAGGAGAGCGATTCGAGGGACGGAAGTCTGGTCGGGATTGCGCTCGGAGGCGAGCGGACCGGAGGCGCCGCTGCGGGGCGACGCGCCTGCTCCGGGGCCTCGAAGGGAGCGGTCGCGTTGACGCCGGCGCGGTTCGCAGCCAGCATTCGAGCCGCTTTCGCGCGTCGAGTCGAGGACGGAGACGCGCCGGCGAGAGGAGGTCGCGCCCGCTTGCGGATTCCGGCGTCGAGGATCGTCGGGCTTTTTGCGGCCGTCGGGCTCTGGCTCGGCTGCGCGTCCGGGTCGGATCCGGCGTCGGGGGACGAGCGAGCGGCGCGCGAGGCCGCCGAATCCGAGCAGGAGACCGCCCCCTCTCTGCGGCCGCTGCGGGCGCTCGCCGATCGCGTTCGGGATCCCGCGGTCGTGCGTCGGGTCGAGGCGGCGTCCCTCGCGCTGCTGCCGGTCGAAGCGTGGCCGGGCGAATTTCGCGTGCCGCTCCGGCTGCGCATCGAATGGCCTGGCGGGCAGGCGCGCTACGAGGTGTTGCTCGAGCGGAGCCCGGGGACGCTCGTCCTGCGCGAACGGACGAATCCGGCGGCGGACAAGCCGCCCTCCGGGTTCCGGCTTGCGCTCGTGACGGGGCCCGCGAAGAGCGGTGCGCGCGAGACGCTCGAGGTCGAGCCCGGCGCGCTGGAGGCGCTCCCGTTCGACCCGGGCCATCTGCTCGCCGACGTCCAGCGCGCCTTCTACCCCTGGCTGCTCGGGGTCCCGGAGTGCGGGCCGTGCGAACGAAGCGGATGGCGCGGCCACGTCGCGGTCTGGGAGCGGGTCGGAAAGGAGCGGATCATCGAGCGACGCCTCGCGGTCGCGGAGCTCCTCCCGTACGGGAACGTCCGGGTCCGTTATGCGCAGCGGACGACCTTCGGCATGCCGGCCCTCGTCGCCCTCGAAAATTCCTGGATCGGCTACCGCCTCGTCTTCGAGGCCCTCGATCCGGGGGCCAGCGGCGGATCCTGACGGGGGGCGGTCGAGGTGCTACCGATCGGCGGACCCGATGGCGCTGGTCCGCCCCCGCCGTTCGTCGACCTGGCCTTGCCGGCGTTCCCTCGGACGCGGCGAGCTTCGCCCCTGAGGATTCCCAAGATGTCCGACCGTCCGATCCGACTCGGTGTGTTCCTGGCCCCCTTCCATCCCGCCGACGAGAGTCCGACGGAGCAGATCCATCGCGATCTCGAGCTCGTGCAGCATCTCGATCGCCTCGGCTACGACGAGGCCTGGATCGGCGAACATCACTCGGGCGGCTACGAGATCATCGCGTCGCCCGAGCTCTTCATCGCGCACGCCGCGGCGCTGACGAAGCGCATCCGCCTCGGCACCGGCGTCGTCTCGCTCCCGTACCACAACCCGCTCATGGTCGCGGACCGGATCATGCAGCTCGACCACCAGACGCGCGGCCGCGTCATGCTCGGCTGCGGGCCTGGCCAGCTCGTGACCGACGCGTTCATGCTCGGCATCGATCCGAAGACCCAGCGCAAGCGGATGCTCGAGGCCCTCGACGTGATCGTGCCGCTGCTCCGCGGCGAGGTCGTGACGAAGAAGACCGACTGGTTCGATCTGCGCGAGGCGCAGGTCCAGCTGCCGCCGGTCCAGTGGCCGGGGCCCGAGATCGCGGTCGCCTCGGCGATCTCGCCGTCGGGCGCCCGCGCGGCGGGTCAGTACGGACTCGGGCTCCTCTCGCTCGCGGCGAGCGGGCCCGAGGGCTACGAGCAGCTGCCGAAGCACTGGCAGGTCTGCGAAGAGAAGGCGAAGGAATACGGCCGCCAGGTCGACCGTTCGAGCTGGCGCTGCGTCGTCCCGATGCACATCGCCGATACCCGCGAGCAGGCCCGCGCCGACATGGAGCACGGCACGCTCCGCCTCGCCGGCTACATGGAGGCCCTCGGCGGCTCGAAGCCGCCCTTCGCGACCTCGACCGATCGGATGCTCGAGGAGTGGATGGGGCCGGGGCTCCCGATCTTCGGGAAGCTGACGCTCGGGACGCCGGACGACGCCGTGCCCGTGCTCCAGTCGCTGCTCGAGAAATCCGGCGGCTTCGGGACGGTCCTCCTGCTCGGCCACAACTGCGCGAACCCCGATGCGACCCGCAAGAGCTACGAGCTGATCGCCCGCAGCGTGATGCCGGCTCTCAACCGCGCGAACGCGGCGCGCGAGCGCAGCATGGCCTGGGCGACGAAGAACGCCGGGACCTTCATGCCCGCCTTCGGCGTCGGCATCCAGCAGGCGATCGAGGACCACGAGAAGGAGCGTGCCGCGCGCGGCGGGCAGGGCACGCAGTGGGTCAAGGGCGCCTAGCAACCGGGTCGCGGCGACCCCCGGCACTTCCGGCGTGACCGCCATGACCGCCATGACCGCCATGACCGAATGAAGAGAGGAGACGCAGCATGGTCGACATCGAGAAGCTCGCGCGCCAGGTCCAGCGCCTTCAGGACCTCGAGGACATCAAGTCCCTCAAGCACCGTTATTTCCGGACCATGACCTACGGCGACCACGCGGCGCTCAAGGACACGTTGACCGCGGACGTCGTGACCTCCTACTCCGACGGCAAGTACGTCTTCGACGACCGCGAGCAGCTGCTCCGCTTCCTGATCGATTCCCACGACCCGAACGCGAAGATCATCGCGTGGTGGATGGCGGGCATGCCGGAGATCACGTTCCAGAGCGACACGGAAGCGACGGGCATCTGGGCCATGTACCACTACTTCTTCAACCAGGGGAAGGGCTTCGTCGACGAGATGTTCGTCTATTACGACGACTCGTACCGCAAGGAAGACGGGGTCTGGCGCTTCTCGAAGACGGGCTACAAGCGCGTCATCAACCAGATCCTCGATCGCAGCCAGATGCCGTACACGATCACGGCCCCGGACTGGGCGGCCGCGAAGAAGGCATGAGCGACGCGAAGGCCGGGTTCCGGGGATCGACGACCGGTGACCCGATTCCGCTGCGCTTCGGGCAGGGCCGCATCAGCGGACTGCTGGCGGTCTTCCTCGGCACGCTCTCGGTCCTCGCCGTCCTCTGCTTCCACTTCCCGGAGTGGCTGACCACGCCGGAGCTGCGCGCGGCCTACCCGGTCGAGACCCTGCGCTGGGTGCTGCGCGCCGGCATGCTGCTCGCCGCGCTCTTCGGCGCGCTGTCCGTGCTGCTGAGCCCGTCGAAGCGGCTCGGGTTCGCCGGTCTCGTCCTCGCGCTCGTCGCGGAATGGCTCGGCGGGGCCCACGTCGAGGTCGACGAATTCGATTCGCCGGTCGTCTCGTTCGGCTTCGACTGGCTCGTGCTGGCGCTGCTCGCGAACTCGCTCGTCTTCGTCTTCATCGAGCGGATGTGGCCGCTCCGGCCCGACCAGCTCACGCTGCGCCGCGAGTGGCGCCTCGACCTCGCCTACTACGCCTTCAACCACGTCACGGTCGGCGTCGTCCTGCTGACGACGACCTTCTTCTCGGAGACGCTCTTCGGCTGGGCCGTCCACGACGGGCTGCAGGCGGCGATCCGCTCCCAGCCCGTCTGGCTCCAGTTCGCCCTCGTCCTCTTCGTCGCCGACCTGACCCAGTACGCGGGCCACCGAGCGATGCACGAGAACGCCTGGCTCTGGCGCTTCCACGCCGTCCATCATTGTCCGGAGGAGATGGACTGGCTCTCGGGCTCGCGCATGCACTTCGCCGAGGTGCTCCTCATCCGCTCGCTCGTGATCACGCCGATCTACCTGCTCGGCTTCGCCGAGTCGGCGGTCAACGCCTACGTCGTCTGGGTCGGCATCCAGGGCGTCCTGATCCACTCGAACACGCGGATCCCCTTCGGTTGGCTCGAGCACGTCTTCGTGACGCCCCATTTCCACCATTGGCACCACGCCGCCGACGCGGAGGCGATCGACCGCAACTACGCCGCGAACCTGCCCGTGCTCGACCGCCTCTTCGGGACCTGGGTCGGCAACCGGGGGCGCTGGCCCGAGCGGTACGGCGTCGTCGGCAAGCCGCTGCCCGAGGGCTTCTTCGGCCAGCTCCTCTATCCATTCATGGACCGGCCCCGGAAGGGTTAGGCGCGCCGCCCGTCGATCAGGCGAGCTCGAGCACGCCGTCCTCGATCGGTGCCCGTCGCAGGAGCTTCCGATCGCGCGCGTAGTCCTGGGTATTGAGCCAGGGGGCGTGGTCGCCCTGCTTCGGGAAGAGGTGCATCACGCGCTGCATGTAGCTCGGCGTGAAGTCGTCGATCCATGGCCGCGGCTTCATGGCGCGATCCTCGGGGCGAAGCCGCGGGGTCGCGCGGCGCGCGCCGCGCCGATCCAGGGTCTCGATCAGGCGGCAGACCCATTCCGCCGTCAGGTCCGCCCGCAGCGTCCAGGAGGCGTTGATGTAGCCGAAGGTCTGGACGAGGTTCGGCACGTCCGAGTACATCATGCCCTTGTAGGTCCAGGTCTCGGCGAAGTCGACCCGGCGGCCGTCGACCTCGACCTCGACGCCGCCGAGCAGCTCGAGCTCGAGCCCCGTCGCGCTGACGACGAGGTCCGCCTCGATCCGCTCGCCGGACTCGAGCTCGATCGCCGTCGGCGAGAAGCGCGCGATCCGGTCGGTCACCACCGAAGCGCGGCCCTCGCGAATCGCGACGAAGAGATCCGCATCGGGAACGAGGCAGAGGCGCTGGTCCCAGGGGTCGTAGCGCGGCGTGAAATGCTTCTCGACGTCGTAGTCGGGGCCGAGATGGCGACGGACCTCGGCGAGCAGATGGGCGCGGACCCGGGCGGGGCGTTCGCGGGTCTGGCGGTAGATCCAGCGCTGGATGAAGACGTTCTTCGCGCGCACCAGTCGATAGGCGAGGGCGTCCGGGAGCAGGCGACGGAGCCCGACGGCGATGCGGTCGACCTCGGGCATCGATGCGATCCAGGAGGGCGAGCGCTGGATCATCGTGACGTGGGCCGCGGTCTTCGCCATCGCGGGCACGAGCGTGATCGCGGTCGCTCCGCTGCCGATCACGACGACGCGTCGGCCGGCGAAGTCGAGGTTCTCGGGCCAGTGCTGGGGATGGACGATGGGGCCGCGAAACGACTCCATGCCTTCCCAATGCGGGGCGTGGCCGCGGTCGTAGCGGTAGTAGCCGCTGCACATCGAGAGGAATCGGGCGCGCAGCGTGATCGCGCGCGGGGCGCCGGCGTCCTCGACGTCGATCTCGAGGGTCCAGAGCGCCTCTTCGCTCGACCAGCGGGCACGGCGCAGGCGATGGCCGAAGCGGACGTGACGGTCGATGTCGTGCTCGCGCGCGGCCTCGCGGACGTACTCCCGGATCGAGGCGCCGTCGGCGATCGCCTGGCGCGCGCGCCAGGGCTTGAACGCGTAGCCGAGCGTGTGCATGTCGCTGTCGGAGCGGATGCCCGGATAGCGGAAGAGATCCCAGGTTCCCCCGATCTGCCGGCGGGCCTCGAGGATCGCGAAGGTCTTGCCCGGGCAGCGGTCGGCCAGATGACAGGCGGCGCCGATGCCCGAAAGGCCCCCGCCGACGATGACGACGTCGAAGACCTCTTCGCCCGACTGGCTCACGGTTCGCTCCACTCTGCCCGCTCCATTCCAGCACGATACCCGACGCATGCGCCGGAAAAAGCACGCCATGCCTGGCCCGCAGTCGCGTTTCGAGACTCGCGCGCGGTCGTCGTCGGCTACGCTGACGGCGGTCGCAGGAGGATGCCCATGGTCGCGGTGACGCAGACGATCGACCTGACGCCGGAGATCCGGATGGCCCAGGCCCGGACCTACGACGAGTGGCGGGCGGCCGCCGAGGCCGAGGACGAGCGGACGGGCGCCGCTCGCTGGAAGGCCAAGGACGAGAGCCGCCGCTACGACTACAAGGTCATCCGTCGGCGGCTCGAGGAGCTGCGCGAGGTCCGCGCGTCGGGCGACCCGCATCGTCTGCTCTTCTACCTGAACGAGGGCATCCACGGGAATACCGGCGGGATGGGCTCCTCCTCCCTCTACCGGCGTGCGCGTTTCGGCACGAAGGAGCTCGTCACCGCCTACTCGCGGGAGCTTGCCGGCGCCATCGAGCAGCTCGGCGCCCAGTCCGAGGACGATCTCCCCTTCGCCGAGAAGCGCCGCTTCTTCCGCCGCGCGAGCCACTGCTTCGGGCGCACGGCCCTGATGTTCTCGGGCGGCGGCATCCTCGGCTTCTTCCACGTCGGGGTCGCGCGGGCCCTGCTCGAGCAGGGGCTGATGCCGAACGTGCTCTCGGGCTCGAGCGCCGGCGCCCTCGTCGCCGCGATCCTCGGGACGCAGGACGAAGAGAGCCTCCGCGGGATGCTCCAGGCCCGCGTCCTCCACGAGGCCTTCGAAGGCCTCTTCGAGGCGAGCGTCGAGCCGACCCGCCGGCGCCGTCGACTCGGGGTCGCCGAGCTGCGCAGCTTCATCGAGAGCCGCATCCCCGACCTGACCTTCGCCGAGGCCTTCGAGAAGACGGGCCGCCGGATCAACATCTCCGTCTCGCCCCGCGAGCTGCATCAGCAGGCGCGCCTGCTCAACGCGATCACTTCGCCGACCGTCTTCATTCGAGAGGCCGTGCTCGCGTCCTGCGCCATCCCCGGGATCTTTCCGCCGGTGACCCTCGCGGCGCGGGGGCGGGGCGGCGATCGCCAGCCCTACGTCGCGTCGCGCCAATGGGTCGACGGCTCGGTGACGAACGATCTGCCGGCGCGGCAGCTCTCGCGGCTCTACGGCGTCAATCATTTCATCACGAGCCAGGTCAACCCGATCGTTCTCTGGACGCTGCGGGACACCGACGCCGAGGACTCGCTCTTCGCGAAGCTCTGGGAGATCTCGACCCAGGCGGCGCGCCAATCCATGCGCGCGACCTATCCGCTCAGCATGAAGCTGACCGAGCGGGCCTATCCGCTGAACCTCTTCGTTCGGATGGCCTATGGCGTCGCGACCCAGGACTACACCGCCGACATCAACATCCTGCCGCGCCGCCGCGCCTGGAATCCCGCGAAGCTCTTGTCCGCCCTGTCCGCCCACGAGACCGAGTTCCTGATCGCCGAGGGCGAGGCTTCGGCCTGGCCGCGAATCGAGCGGATCCGGAACTGCACGCGCGTGAGCCGCGCCCTCGACGCCGTGCTCGCGCGGCTCGAAAATCAGGCCTTCCCGGCCCGGGGCTGAGCGCCCGGCCGGAGCGCCGTGCATCCGATCCGCCCGCCGAATCTCCATCCGCTCGAGGAGCCGCCGTCTTGTCGAATTTCCGTCCGACCCAGCCCCCGACCCCCGCCGCGGATGCCTTCGCGATCCATCGCGCGCGGGTCGATGGCGATCTCGAGATCGCCTACGTCCGCGAAGGCATCGGCGGCCATCCGCTCCTGCTGGTCCACGGCTACCCCGAGACGAAGCGCATCTGGTGGCGCAACATCCGGCCGCTGGTCGACGCGGGCTACGAGGTCATCGTTCCCGATCTGCGGGGGTACGGCGATTCGGACCTGTCGCCGGACGACGCCTACGATCTCGTCCTCTACGGCCGTGATCTGCGGACCCTGGTCCACGACGTGCTCGGCCATCCGCGCTGCGGTGCCATCGCCGGCGACGTCGGCGGCGTCGTCATCTGCGACATGGCGAACCGCTTTCCCGGCTTCATCGAGCGCATGATCTTCTTCAATACGGTCCCGCCGACCGACTTCGCGAATCCCGACTGGTACGCCGAGCGCGGCCTCTCGTTGATGCCGCTCCCGGACGGCCCGACGGGCGACTACCGGATTCGTCAGGGGCGCGATCCGCAGGCGCTGCTGGCCGAGCTCGACACCCCCGAGCGAAGACGTCGCTATCTGCGCGACTTCTACGAGCACCGGCTCTGGGCCTCGCCGGGCTCCTTCAGCGACGCCGAGATCGACTTCATGGCCGAGCCTTTCCTCGATGCGCGCAAGCTCGCGGCGTCCTGGGCGCCTTATCAGCTGCAGTACGGCCGCAAGATGTCGGAGATGCCGATGATGGGGCCGGTGGAAGTGCCGACCCTCGTCCTGTACGGCCCTGAGGACCACGTCGTGCCGGCGGATTTCGTGAAGCGCTGCGAGGCGGGATTCAAGAATCGGATCGGGCCGGTCGTCGTGCCGGAGTCGGGGCATTTCCTGCAGTGGGAGCGCGCCGACGTGCTCAATGGGCTCGCGGCGACGTTCTTCGAGGGGTGCAAGCGCGGGCCCGGGCGCTGACGCGATGGGCGCGGTCCGGTCCGCCATCGCGAGCCCCGCTCGGACGCGCGGGCTGATCGGCGTGCTCCTCGTCTGGGCGAGCGCGTTCGGCTGCGCCTCACCGCCGGACGTCGGTGGGGCGACCGAGGCGGTCGATCTCGCGGGGTTCGACGTGCGGGTCCCGGCCGGGCCGGATTGGAATCGCCGGGTCGACGGATCGACGCTCGGGGTCTTCCGGACGATCAGTGCCGAGTGGTCCCACGGCATGGTCTTCGAGCTGACCGTCCCGCCGCCCTTTCCGGAGCCGGTCCACCCCTACGACCTGCTCGCGGCCGCCCGCATGAACGCGTCGAATCTCGATCGCGAGAAGCGATTCGAGATCCTGCAGCACGACGAGAAGCTGATCCGCCACCACGGCATGGACTGCGCCGACTTCCGCTTCGCGATGCAACAGGCCGTCGAGGTCGGCGCCGAGACCGGCTACTCGATCATCGTGGGCCGTGGGCTCGTCTGCGCCCATCCGACGGATCGACGCCGGATCGCGAACCTCCAGTTCGCCGTCCAGAACCTCGATGGTCGGGTCCTCGCCGTCGACGAAGCGCTCGGCAACGCCTTTCTCGACTCGATCCGCGCGCGTCCGGTCGACTAACGAACGCCGGCTCGCTCGGCGAGATCCTGGACGAGGGACCAGAGGGCCTCCCGATCCTCGGCCGACTCGCGCGTGCCGGGGAGGAGATGGGCGGAGCGCCGGCGGCGGTCGAAGTAGAAGCCGCCCGACTCGAGCTTCGCGCGCGGGGCGACGGCGAGCCAGACGACGGTGTCGGCGCCTTCTTCCGGGGTCCGCAGGATGCCCTGCGCGAGGCGGTGAAAGCGCGGCAGCGAGCTCGCGACCGCCGGCGTGTCGGCCCAACCCGGATGCATCGACACCACGCAGGGGCCGTGCTCCTCCGCCCACCGCTCGGCGAGGGCGACCTGCATGCGCTTCGTGTCCGCGTAGGCGAGGACGCCGTCGTACCGACGACTCCGCCACTGCGGATCGCGGAGATCGAGCCTTCGCGTGTACATCCCGCCCGACGAGACCCAGACGACGCGGGCATCGTCCGACCGGGCGAGGGCGGGGAGCAGCTCGCGGGTGAGGAGATGGGGACCGGCGACATGGGTCGCGAAGGTCTGCTCGAGCCCGTCCGCGGTCTCCTCGCGGGCGTCGGGCAGCACGCCCGCGTTGTGGACGAGGACGTCGAGCCGACGATCTCGCAGACGGTCGGCCAGCGCCTGCACGTCGGTGAGACTCGAGACGTCGACGCGCTCGACGGTGACCCGCGGATTTCCGGTCCGGTTGCGGATCGAATCCCGTGCGGCGAGGCCGCGCTCCTCGCTCCGACAGGCGAGCACGACTTCCGCGCCGCGCTCGGCGAGGGCCAGCGCCGTCTCGAACCCGATGCCGGAGTTCGCGCCCGTCACGACGGCGTGCCGACCGGTGAGGTCGCGGGCGAGATCCGCGGAGTCGAAGCCGATCGCGTGGCGGGCGAAGCCGGTGCGATCGAAGGAGAAGACGATCGTCGGGTCGAGCAGTCGCGAGAGCGCTTCGGCGCCGAGTCGCTCGAGGGGCGAGGGCTCGGGCTCCGACGGCCATGCCGGCGCGTGCGGGTCGAGAGCTTCGATCACTTCGTCGAGGGGCGCATGGTCGCCCGCAACGCGATCGACGTGTCGAAAGGTCGCGATGCCGCCCGGCTGCACGACGAGCACGCCCCCGAGCTGGAAGGGATCGCCCTGGACCGCGCCCTGGCGAAATCCTCGCCGCCAGGCGCGCCAGGCGTTCGTCGCGAGCCGGGGCGAGGCGAGCTCCTTCCGACCGCGCCGCAGGCCGGCGGCATGGTAGGAACGAAGGGTCGGGTCGACGAGCAGACACACGTCCGTCGGTAGGTCCAGCGCTTCGCGGAAGGCGCGCGCGAACTCGACGCTCCCGTTTCCGATGATCGCCAGCGAGGCGCCGGCCGCTCGAATCTCCGTCCATCGGTCGCGCAACTGCGCGACTTGCTCACGGCAGAGCAGTCAACCGAAGTGGCGGACCCAGGCGATCACGACCGGCCCGTCCTGCCAGAGCGACTCGAGGGCGACGATCTGCCCATCGTCCCCTTCGAGCCGGATCCCGCCGAGCGAACGATCGATCCTCATGCCGCATCCTCCTCGGCGTGGTCGCACCACGCCGCGAGCGGACCCCGTCGGGCCGAACCGTTCTCGAACACGAGCTGGGCGGTGAGATTGAGACGCTCGAGGAACGCGGCCTCGCAGTAGGCGAGATAGAAATCCCAGGTCCGGAGGAAGCGGTCGTCCATCCCGAGGGCCGCGATCTCCGTGCGCCGAGCGCGAAAGCGTTCCCGCCAGCGGCGCAGGGTCTCGGCGTAATGCGGCGTGATGTCCTCGTAGTCGACGAGGCGCAGCGCCGTACCCGCCAGGGCCTGCGAGATCGCCCCGAGACCGACGAGCTGGCCGCCGGGGAAGATGTAGCGCTTGATGAAGTCGACGCTCCGCTTCGAGGCCTCCCAGGTGTGCTCGGGAACGAGAATCGCCTGGAGCGCCATCGAGCCGTCGGGCGCGAGTCGCTTCGCGCAGACCTCGAAGAAGCGCGGCAGATGACGGTGGCCCACGGCTTCGATCATCTCGATCGAGACGAGGCGGTCGTAGGTCCCGGAGAGATCGCGATAATCCTCGAGCAGGACCTCGATGCGACCTTCGAGCCCCGCCTGCGCGACCCGCTCGCGGGCCAGGGCGTACTGTTCGCGGGAGATCGTGGTCGTCGTGACGCGGCAGCCGCGGGTCCGGGCGGCGTGCAGCGCGAAGCCGCCCCAGCCGGTTCCGATCTCGAGCAGCCGGTGCTCCGCGCGCAGGTCGAGCTTCCGGCAGAGCCGCTCGTACTTCGCCGTCTGCGCGGCCTCGAGCGAGACGTCCGGTCCCTCGAAGATCGCCGAGGAGTAGGTCAGGCTCTCGTCGAGGAAGGTCGAGAAGAACGCATTGCCGAGGTCGTAATGGGCCTCGATGTTGCGCCGGCTGCCGGAGCGGTCGTTGTCGTGCAGGCGATGGAAGAGCCGCAGCCAGGGCCGCAGCCAGACGCTCCCGCCTTCGAGGGCGTCGAAGGCCCCTGCGTTCCGGGCCAGGACCCGGATCACGGCGACCAGATCGTCCGCGCGCCACCAACCGTTCATGTAGCCCTCGGCCCCGCCGAGCACCCCGCGAAAGGCGAGCGCGCTCCACATCCGCGCGTCGTCGACGATCACGGTCCCGCGCGGCCCGGGCCCCTCGCCGCGAAACGCGGTGCGACCCGCTCCGCTCGCGATCACGAGCTCGCCCTCGGCGATCGCCCGCAGCGCCGACTCGACCCGTCCCCGGGCGAAGCGCGTCACCAGGTCCTGCTTCTCCGCCGCCTCCGCCGTCGTCATCACCTCGTCGCTCAAGCCAGGGCCTCCGTTCGCGGGGCGCTCCCCGGATGGGCGTGGACGCGGGCCCCGAGCCGGTGGAGTCGATAGGCCTGCCAGTAGATCGCTGCGATCACCTGCAGCGTCATCGCCGGAAAGCGCAGCAGGGCGCTCGCGAGGGCGGTCGTGCCGATCTCGCGCCGCTCGAGCTCGAGGCTCGCGTCGAAGACGCGCTCGTCGCCCGCGAAGCTCTCGATGCGGGCATGCAGGCGCGCAGCCGGCGGCTCGAAGCCGAAGCGATAGTCGTGGCTCATCGGCTGGAAGGGCGAGACGTGGAAGGTCTTCCGGACCCGCGCATCGACGCGCCCGCCCTCGGCCGGGAGGACGTAGGCGTGTCGCTCGTTCCAGGGCGTGTTGCTGACGTCGGCGACGACGGCCTCGAGCGCCCCCGACGTCGCGAAGCCGTAGAAGAAGCTGACGGGATTGAAGACGTAGCCCGCGGTCCGCAGCTGGGTCAGCAGACGGATCGGTCCTTCGAGGACGCGCCCGCTGCGCTCGAAGACGAGATCGCGCACCGCGCGGTCGAGGGAGAGCGCCGGATCGCCGAGATGATCCGATCGCCGGAAGCTCACGAGCCGGGCCCGCTCGACGCCCCAGAGCCAGCGGCCGGCGAAGACCCGATCGAGCTCGGCGAGGTCGAGATAGAGCAGGTAGAGCCGCTTCGTGAAGGCATGGCGCGGCGCGAGCTGCCGGACGTGGTGGACCCGGCCTTCGTAGAGCGCGCTCTCCATCAGTGCCCGGCCTCGATCGAATGGACGACGCGCAGGGCGCTCTGGAGCCCGTCTTCGTGGAAGCCCCATCGCCAGTAGGCGCCGGCGAAATGGATGCCACCGACTCCGTCGATCCGCGCGTGCTCGCCCTGGGCGTCGATCGCGCCCGGATCGAGCAGCGGATGCGCGTAGTCGAAGCGCGCGAGGATCCGCGACGGATCGATGCGGGCCGATCCGTTCAGGGTCACGAGCAGCGGCTCCGCCGACGGGATGCCCTGCAGCCGGGACAGGTCGTAGGTCACGAGGACGCCGTCGTTCTCCTCGCGCGGCACGCGGTAGTTCCAGCTCGCCCGCGCCGCGGATCGCCGCGGCAGCAGCGACGTGTCGGTATGCAGCACCGTCTCGTTGCGCAGGTAGCGGATCGCGCCGAGGACGCGGCGCTGGTCCGCGGTCGGCGAGGCGAGCAGCGAGAGGGCCGTGTCGGCATGGACGGCGAGGATCACGCGGTCGAAGAGCCGCTTGCCGCCGCGGGTCGCGACCTCGACGCCGGAAGCGGTGGTCGCGATCCCGAGGACCGGCGTCGAGCGCTCGATCGTCGCCCGCATCCGGCGCTCGAGGGCGTCGACGTAGACCTTCGAGCCGCCGCGCAGGGTCCGCCAGCGGACGCCGGCTCCGCGCCCGAGCAGGCCGTGGTTCTCGAAGAAGCGGATGAAGCTCGCGGCGGGCATCTCGAGCAGATCCCGGGTCCCGGCCGACCAGATCGCCGCCCCCATCGGCGCGAGGTACCAGTCGCGGAAGCCGTCCGAATAGCCGCGCTCGGCGACGAGCTCGCGCAGCGTGTATTTCGGGTCGAGTGTCGCGATCGCCGCGGGCGCCTCGCGGGCGAAGCGGAGGATCTCGCCCAGCATCCGCAGGAAGGGCCGCTGCAGGGACCGGGGCCGCGTCGCGAAGAGACCGCGCAGGCCGCGGCTCGACCACTCGAGGTCGGTGCGCTCGCAGGCGAGGCCGAAGCTCATCTCGGCCGGCTGGGTCGGGACGCCGAGCTCGGCGAGCAGGCGGGTGAACTCGGGATAGGTCGTCTCGTTGTAGACGATGAAGCCCGTATCGACGGCGTGCTCCTCGCCGCGGACCTTCGCGGTCACCGTGTGGGCGTGGCCGCCGAGGCGCGAGTCGGCCTCGAGGAGCACGACCTCGTGGCGCCGGCCGAGGCGATCCGCACAGGCGAGCCCGGCGATGCCGGAGCCTACGACGGCGATCTTCATCGCTGCGCCCCGCGGTGGCCCATCGCGACGTGGGTCACCCACCATTCCTGGCCGTGTCGGTAGCCGAAGAGCTCGGAGCAGCCGAGGAAGAAGAGCCGCCAGCGCTGGAGCCAGAGTCGCTCCTCGCCCGCGCCGTAGGTCTCGCGCAGGATCGGCAGGATCGCCGCTCGCTCGCGGTCGAGGTTCGCGAGCCAGGCGTCGCTCGTCCGCTGGTAGTGGGTCCCGTCGACGCGCCAGCGATGCTGGACCACGAGGTCGTCCTGGAAGGCGAGCAGCCAGTCGTCGGAGGGCATCATGCCGCCGGTGAAGAAGTGGCGCCCCATCCAGTCGCCCTCTCCGTCGGTCGTGTAGGGATAGGCCGAGCTGCGGTGGGCGAAGTGGTGGACGAAGAGGAGACCCCGCGGATCGAGCCAGCGGGCGATTCGCGCCAGCAGCTCGCCGTGGTTGCGGACGTGCTCGAACATCTCGACCGAGACGATCCGGTCGAAGCGCTCGTCGGGGTCGAAGGCGTTGACGTCGGCGGTCACGACCTCGAGATTGCCGATCGCGTCGCGGCTCGCGGCGCCGCGAATGAACTCGGCCTGGCTCTTCGAGTTCGAGACGGCGAGCACGCGGCTCTTCGGATGGCGCTTCGCGTACCAGAGCGAGAATGAGCCCCAGCCGCAGCCAAGGTCGAGGACGCGCTGGCCGTTCTCGAGCTCCGCCCGGGCGGCGACGCGCTCGAGCATCTCGGCCTCGGCCTGCGCGAGGGTGCGCGTGTCCGGGCGCCACCAGGCGCAGCTGTATTTGCGATGGGGCCCGAGCACGAGCTCGAAGAAGCGCGCCGGCACCTCGTAGTGCTGGCGATTCGCGGCGGCGGTCTCGACGGCGATCGGCGAAAGGCGCGCCTCGGCGAGGAACGTCTGGTGGAGGTCCATGGCCGTCTCGCAATCCGAGACGCACAGCTCGCGGAGTCGCTCGCGCAGGATCGAGCGGATCCCGAGGCGGACGAGGC
This sequence comes from Myxococcota bacterium, assembly GCA_044379055.1. Taxonomy (GTDB): domain Bacteria; phylum Myxococcota_A; class UBA9160; order UBA9160; family UBA4427; genus UBA4427. The sequence continues at coordinate 209 of JBIPOQ010000015.1, read as the reverse complement.
CGTCGGGAACGAGTCCGCGTTCGACGAGATCGAGGGCGAGGGAGAGGGACGACATGGTCGGGGTTCCGGGCTCCTAGCGGGACCATCGGTTTCCGATCCGGGCGTGTCAAGCAAACGGACGGAAAGAGCGCGTGACGATCCCGGCTCAGCGCGGCTCGGCCGACGACTTCGAGGCCGCGGGAGCGGCCGAAGGAACGATCTGAGTCTCT
>JBIPOQ010000258.1:0-5502 GCA_044379055.1 Myxococcota bacterium | reverse complement strand
AGGAGTACCGAATGACCTCCCAGCCTTCTCACACGCCGGGCGCGGCGGCGCCGATCGGGGCGCCTTGGTTCGTCCAGTTCTGGCCCGTCTTCATCGCGGCCCTGATGGCCGTTTCGGTGGCCGCGAGCCTCGCCACCGTCGTAATTGCCTATCGCCATGCGGACGTCGACGTCCGCATCGCGGAGCGGATCGGGGACGCCGGTCCCGCGGTCCTCGCCGAAGAGCCGATCGACTCCGATCACGCCGGGGATGGATCGCCCCGATGAGTCTCGCCGCCGTCGCGCCGCAGCCGGAGACCTGCTTCCACTGCGGGCTCGACGTCCCGGAAGGGACGCGGCTCTCGGCCCGGGTGCTCGGGGCGCTCCATCCGATGTGCTGCATCGGCTGCCGAGCCGCCGCGGAGATGCTCGAGGCGCAAGGGCTGTCGGAGTGGTACCGGCGACGGGCGTCGCTCCCCGGCGCCCCGGCGCGGACGCTCGAGGCGGTGCGCGACGAGAATGGTCCGCTCGAGACGCCCGAGATCGAGGCGTCGTACCTGATCCGCGATGGAGACGGCGCGGGAAGCTCTGCGGGTCTTCTCGTCGAGGGGCTCAGCTGCGCGGCTTGCATCTGGGTCATCGAGGCCCATCTCGCGGGTCTGGAAGGCGTCGACGGCTGTCGCGTGGCGCTTCCGGAGCGCCGGGTCGTCGTCGACTTCGATCCGGGCAAGACCTCTCTGCGCGCCGTCGTGCTGCGCCTCGCGGAGATCGGCTTCGCGTCCCGGCCGGATCGCCCGAGCGAGGCGGCCGCCCTCGAGCGCGAGGAGAATCGCTCGGCCCTGATCCGCCTCGGCGTCTCGGGGCTCGGGGCGATGAACGTCATGTCGTACGCGATGGGGCTCTACGTCGGGGCCTTCGACGGCATCGAGGCAGGCTCGGCGGCCTTGATGCGGTGGATGGGATTTCTCGTCGCGACCCCCGTCGTCTTCTATGCCGGTCGTCCGTTCTTCGAAGCGGCCTGGCGGGAGCTCAAGATCCGGCGCCCCGGGATGGACGTGCCCGTCGCGCTGGCGATCGGCTTCGCCTATCTCGTGAGCGTCTACGCGACGGTCTACGACGTCGGCGAGGTCTACTTCGAGTCGATCTGCATGTTCATCTTCTTCCTCGGGGTCGGTCGCTACCTCGAGCAGCGGATCCGCCAGCGCGCCTGCTCGCTCTCGCGGAGCCTCGCGGAGTCCACGCCGGCGATCGCGCGCCGTGTCGAGTCGGACGGAGAGCGCGTCATCCCGGCCGAGCGGCTCGTCGTCGGCGATCGCTTCCGAGTCCGCCCCGGGGAGACGATCGCCGCGGACGGCCGCGTGCTCGAGGGCGAGAGCGCCGTCCAGGAGGCGCTCCTCACCGGGGAGGCCTGGCCCCGTCCCGTCGCGCGCGAAGCCACCGTCGTCGCCGGCAGCGTGAACGTGTCCTCGCCGCTCCTGGTCGAGGCGACCCGGGTCGGCGACCAGACGACGCTCGCCTCGATCCTGCGGCTCGCGCTGCGCGCGCAATCGGAGCGCTCGCCGGTCGCGCGCCTCGCGGATCGGGTCGGCTCGATCTTCGTGGTGGCGGTGCTCGCCGTGGCGGCCGTGAACTTCCTCGTCTGGTGGTGGATCGCGCCGGAGCGGGCGATCTGGACGACGTTGTCCGTGCTCGTCGCGACGTGTCCCTGCGCTCTGGGCCTCGCGCTGCCGGCGGTGACGGCGGCGACGACCCACGCGCTCGCGCGCTCGGGCCTGCTCGTGACACGCGCGGGTGTCCTCGAGTCGCTGGCCCGCGCAGACCGGTTCGTCTTCGACAAGACGGGGACGTTGACCGAGGGCGAGCCTCAGCTGGTCGACGTGCGACTCCGGGGCGAGGGCGACGTCGGCGAGGCGCTCGCCCTGGCGCGGGCCCTCGAGCGGGACTCCGAGCATCCGATCGCCCGCGCGCTGCGCCGTCCGAGATCGGGCGAGCGCGGGCGGACGATCGGGCCGAGCCTCGAGGCCGTGCGTGCCCATCCCGGGCTCGGCGTCGAGGGACGGCAAGCGGGTCATGTCTATCGGATCGGTCGGCCCGAGTGGGCGCTCGCCTCGCTCGCGCATGGGCTGCAGGCGGCGTCGGAGTCGGGCGGCGCGAGCGAAACGGATCGGAGCGTGCCGTCGAGAGGCGACGCCCCGGCGTCGCAGGTTTCGGTCGTCCTCAGCCGGGATGGGGCACCGTTCGCCGAGCTCGACTTCGAGGATCCGATCCGAGCCGAAGCGGCGCCGGCCCTCGCGGCCCTGCGTGCGGCCGGGATCTCGCTCGAGATGCTGAGCGGCGATCCGAGCGCCGGTGCCGAGGCCGTCGCGCGGGCCCTCGGGCTCGACGCGGCGGTGCGCGGCGCCTTGCCGGAGCAGAAGGTCGAGCGCGTGCAGGCACTCGCGCGCGAAGGGTTCCGCGTCGCGGTCGTCGGCGACGGGGTCAACGACGGGCCGGTGCTGCGCGCGGGCGAGGTGTCGATCGCGATGGGGAGCGGCTGCGATCTGAGCCGGCTCGGCGCGGGCGCCGTCCTCCTGCGCGACGACCTCTCGCTGATTCCGAGGGCCGTCGAGGCCGCGCGGAAGATGCGGCGGATCGCGCTGCAGAACGTCGCGTGGGCGGTCGGATACAACCTGGCGGTGCTGCCGCTCGCGGCGAGCGGCCATCTGCCGCCCTGGCTCGCGGCGCTCGGCATGTCGGCGAGCTCGCTCGTCGTCGTCTTGAACGCGCTGCGCGCGAATCGGTTGCCCGGGGCCGCGAAGGAGGAAGCGCGATGACGATCCTGCTGGTCTTGATTCCGCTCGGCGTCGTGCTCCTCGGCCTCGCGATCGCGCTCTTCGTCTGGGCCGTGCGCAACGGGCAGTTCGAGGATCTCGACGGCGAGGGCGCTCGCATCCTCTTCGACGACGCGCCGCGACCGCCGAAGATCGCCGTCCGGGCGGCCGGCGAGCCGGGCGTGGCTCCGCTGCAGGAGGTCGTTTGAGATGGGCACCGAGCTGCCGGTCTTCCTGAGCGCGCTCGTGCTCGGCTTCGCGGGGAGCGTGCACTGCGTCGCGATGTGTGGCGGAATCGCCGGCGCGCTCCAGCAGGCGATGCCCGAGAAGGGCCCGGTCGAGTCGAGCCTGCGCTCGCTCCTCTACTCGCTCGGCCGCATCACGAGCTATGCGATCGCCGGCGCGATCGCGGGCGGTCTCGGCACCGTCTTCGCGCCCGCGGCGGGGGGGCTCGGGCGGGTTCCCATCGCCGTCGGCCTCGTGATCGTCGTGATCGGTCTCCAGATCGCCCTCGGCGGCCGCGTCTTCGCGCCCCTCGAGCGGGCGGGGCTCGCCGTCTGGCGCCGCGCCGCCCCCCTCGCGAGGCGCATCGGTCGGCCGGAGCACGCCTGGCAGGTCTTCGCGCTCGGCCTCGTCTGGGGCTGGCTGCCGTGCGGGCTCGTGTATTCGGCGCTCGTGCTCGCCGCGGCCTCGGGCCGACCGGTGATGGGCGCGCTCGCGATGGCGGGCTTCGGGCTCGGGACCTTGCCGGCGGTCTGGGCCGCGACGGGCTTCGGCACGCTGCTGACACGGCTCGGCGGCGGCGCGTCCGTGCGCCGTTCCGCGGGCCTCGCGCTCGTCGCGTTCGGCCTCTGGTCGATCGTCGGGACCTGGATTCTCGCGAGCCATCACGGGGCGTCCCACGCCGGAGATCGCCCCGGCCTGCACGCCGAGCACGCCGCGGACCCGGCCCCCGCGACCCCGCACGACGCCCCGGCGACACACGGATCGCACACCCACCCCTGATCCCGGGCGGGCTGTCCCGCCCGTCGCGCGCGTCGCGCGGTCCGCCGACGGCGCCCGGGAGGGGCTCGGCCTTGGCAGGCCCGGTCGACCGGTGCATCCTCGCGCGCGATGGCCCTCCACAGTCGACTCACCAAGGAGATCCGCAACGGCCCGAGCGGGTCGAAGGTCGGGGCCTTCTTCGATCTCGACCAGACGCTGCTCGCGGGCTTCTCCGCGACGTCCTTCCTGCGCGAGCGCGTGGCGGCCGGCGGGGTCAGCCCGCGCGAGCTGGCGGCGACCTTCTACGGGGCGCTCGCCTTCGGCATGGGTCGCACCGGCTTCTCCGGCTTCATGACGGCGACGACCGCCGCCTATCGCGGTCTCGAGGAGTCGGTCCTCGAGGCGATCGGCGAGGAGACCTTCGTCAAGCATCTCGCGCGCCAGATCTTCCCGGAGTCGCGGGCGCTCGTCGAAGCGCATCAGGCCGCGGGACACACGGTCGCGATCATCTCGGCGGCGACGCGCTACCAGGCCGAGCCGATGGCGCGGGAGCTCGGCATCGAGCACGTCCTGTGTACGCAGCTCGAGGTCGAGGACGGCGTCTTCACCGGCGGCATCGTGCGCCCGACTTGTTATGGCGAAGGCAAGCTCGAGGCCGCCCGGGCCCTCGCCGAGCGCGAAGGCCTCGATCTCGCGGAGAGCTATTTCTACACCGATAGCGCCGACGATCTCCCGCTCCTCGAGCAGGTCGGTCGCCCGCGACCGACGAATCCCGACCGCCGTCTCGCGCAGATCGCGAAGGAGCGGCTCTGGCCCGTCCGGCGCTTCCACAGCCGCGGCCGACCGACCGTCGGTGATCTCGTTCGTACGGGTCTCTCCTACGCGAGCCTCGGCCCCTCGCTCTGGGCCGGCGCTGCCGCCGGCCTCACGACCGGCTCCCTGCGCGAGGCGATCAACGTCTCCGGCGCGATCTGGGGCGACCTCGCGACCTCCTTCGCCGGCATCGATCTGCGCGTCGAGGGCGAGGAACACCTCTGGTCCCATCGCCCGGCGGTCTTCCTCTTCAATCATCAGAGCGCGCTCGACGCGGTCCTGATGCTCAAGCTCGTGCGCCGCGACATGACCGCCGTCGGCAAGATCGAGCTGAAGAAGAATCTCGTCCTCGGCCCGCTCTTCACCGCCGCGGGGGTCGTCTTCATCGATCGCGCCGACGCGAAGGCCGCGATCGAGGCGATGGCCCCGGCGGTCCAGGCGCTCCGCCAGGGGCGCTCGCTCGTGATCGCGCCGGAAGGGACCCGCTCGCCGACGGCGCGGCTCGGTCGCTTCAAGAAGGGCGCGTTCCACATGGCGATGCAGGCGGGGGTGCCGATCGTCCCGGTCGTGCTCCGGAACGTGCTCGATTCGTTTCCGAAGGACGCGACGATCGTGCGGCCCGCGACGATCGAGGTCGTCGTGCTGCCGCCGATTTCGACGGACGATTGGACCGTCGAGAGTCTCGACGATCGGATCGCCGAGATCCGCCATCGCTACCTCGAGATCCTGCGTCAGGACCAGGATTAGGCGAGGGGCGGGCGAGACCGATCCCGGAGGCCGGCTCGAACGCCGGGCCCGTGCGGATCGTCAGAGCTCGTAGACGAGGCGACCCTGCTCGTTGCGGAAGGCCGTCGCCTTGCCCGCCATGCGCAGATGTTCGAGATGCGCGTACGTCTCGCTCTCGGCCATGTCGCCCA
>JBIPOQ010000257.1:0-5510 GCA_044379055.1 Myxococcota bacterium | reverse complement strand
CATCTCTGGTGGGCGCGCTCGTCGGAGCTCGCGGCGAACATCCTGCGCTCGGTGTTCTGCGAGGGCGCCTCCTGTCGCGCGGGCCTGTCGACGCGTTTCACGGGACTGCCCGCGACCGCGCGCACGCCGGTGCTGATGACGGATCTCGACCAGACCGCGCGCCGCTCCACGCCTCGCGAGTGATTCGCTGCGCGCGGGGCCGGGCCGCGCGGGAGCGCGCGTCCGAGGTCCTGCCCCATCGCCGCTATACTGCCCTCCACTCGCCGCCGGGCGGGCTCAGGAGGCCGGGCGAATGGGTGAGCGTGGGCGCGGCGACGGACGGAAGCGAGCGGGCGGCAGCGCTCCCGAAGGAGAACCGGCGGGGCCCGATCCTGCAGATCGTCCCGGCGCCTCGGGCCACCGTTTCGGGCCCGGCCTCGTCTGCTCCGAATGCGGCCTGCGCTGGGACGTCCATCAACGCGATCCGCACCCCTGCGTGAGCGTCCCGCCCCCCGATCCTTTCGAGCGTCGCCCGCGCGACTGAGCGCGGGGGAACGAGCTGCCGGTGACTTGCCGGCGTGTTGCCGATCGTTCCTCCGCTCCCATCGCACGACTGCGCTCCGGACGTCCACGACGTGACGATTTCCGTCGTTCGAGCTGCCGTGCTGCGTCACTTCGAGGGGCGTCGGGCGCGCTCCTCCGCACCCTCGCGCCGCTGCGTCCGAATTCGCTCAAAACAGTGAAGCGAAGGATCTGGATGGCCGACCAAGCACCTGGTCTGCGGACCTGCCGGTCCTGGATCGGTTCGGTCGGGCGAAGGTCGGGAGCTGGCACGATGGTTGCTCTCGGTTGAGTCCGGCGGAACGAGTGCCCTCCTGGTTGGGAACTCGAGACCCGCAGCCAAGCCTGCACTGGGCAGGAACTCGATCACTCGAGTGACGAAACTAACAAGTAAGGAAAGACCCAACTAATGAGCAATCTCATTCGCAAGTCCAAGAAGGGCTTCACTCTCATCGAGCTCATGATCGTGGTCGCCATCATCGGTATTCTCGCCGCGATCGCGATCCCCAACTTCCTCCGCTTCCAGCTCAAGAGCAAGAGCTCGGAAGGCAAGGTCAACATCGCGGCGATCCGCACCGCCGAGGAGTCCTACCTCGCCGAGTTCGGTGAGTACGTCGGCGTCGCCACGCCGGTGCCGGCCACGATCCCGGGCACCTCGAAGGCGGCCTTCACGCCGGCCGGCAACTTCGACACGCTGGGCTGGTCGCCCGAGGGCCAGGTGTTCTTCAACTACGCGGTCGCGTACGCCTCGTCCACGCCGAGCGCCTACACGATCACGGCGGCGGCGGACATCGACGGCGACACCGTGAACCAGGTCTGGGGCTACGTGAAGCCCGTGACCGGCACGACCGCGGGCATCGTCCCGGTCGGCGCGCACGGCGTCTGCACGGCCAACGGCATCGCGGGCAGCCAGCTCTCGACCGTCGGTCCCTGCGCCTCGACGCACGGCCAGTCGATCTTCTAGTCCTTCGCGGCTAGACGTCGGAACGGCAAGGGGCCGGGCAGCGATGCCCGGCCCCTTCTCTTTTCGGAGTCGTCTTTCCGGTTCTTCTTTCCGGTTCGTCTCTCCGTCCCGTCTTTTCGGTTGGCCTCGGGCAGCCGCCCGGGGACGCTCCGGCCTCAGCCGATGATGCGCCCGCCGCCGCCTCCGCCGCCGAACGGTCCGCCGAGCCCGCCGCCGGGCATCTGGCCGGGGACGACGATGCGGCTCGCCTCCTGGCGCTGGATCTCGCGGGCCTCCTCCATCAGGCGCTCCACCGCGGCCTGGACGGCCTGGGGAAACGCCTCGAGGGCGTCGCGCAGGTTCGTCGCCTCGATCGGGCAGTTGATCGGAAGCGGGCCGCGGGAGGACATCAGCGTCGTCTCGCCGACGAAGATCGCCGGCCGCGTGAAGTCGTCGCTGCCATCGGCCTTGATCGGCGTGAGGCGGCGGATCGACGCGACCTTCAGGTCCGTGAAGGTCTCTTCGCGATAGAGGTTGTCCTGGTCGACGGCGATGTCGCCCAGCGGATTGTTGGCTGCGCTCACGGGGGTACTCCTCGGTTCGCCCCATATTCGCAAACCGAGGGCCGGATTCAAAGCGCGGCCGCCGCAGGTCGGGTGTCTATTCCCGGACGATCTCCGAAAGAACCGTCCCGAGCCCGCCGAGCTCGCCGTCGGTCAGCGACTCCACGTCGGGCAGGCAGGCGACGAGCTTCTCGAGCTCGACGGCCGTCTCCCGCGACACGCCGAGGAAGGCGAGCGCGAGGCCCTGCTCGGCGTCGTCGCGAACGATGGCGGCCTCGAGGGTCAGGGGGCGAGCGAGTGTCGGCCCGTGCAGGCTGAGGCGCAGCCGATCGCCCAGGGCGAGGCCCGGATGGCGCTCGATGCGCATTCCGCCGGCCGAGAGATCGCGGCCGACCAGGGCCAGAGCGCGCTCGTTCCCCGTCGCGCGCAGGAGCGACGGAAACGCGCCGCGCGGCCCGCTGCGGCGATCGTCGGCGCGCTCGCTCCGGCCGGCATCCTCCCGATCGGCGCCGGCCGCCAGCTCGATCTCCACCTCGCCGCCGGAGCGCACCGGCGGATCCGTCTCGTCGTCGAGCATCAGATCCGGGAGCGAGGGCAGGCGACAGGCAGGAATCGCGGGGCCCTCGACCGCCGGCGCGAGGGTCCCCATGGACGTCGACGAGGCCCAGTGGTTGATCACGGTCGTGAGCCGCTGACGCGTCGATCGCGAGAGATCCGCGTCGAAGACGACGGCACAGGTCCGGCGATCCGAGCCGGCGAGCGGCGCGACCCGGCGCACACGGCCCGAGAGACCGAGGGGGCCCGCGTTCGGGTCGGGCAGTGCGCTCGCGGGCAGCGTGAACCGGACGACGTCGCCGACGGCGAGGGCCTCGCGCGTCTGGATGCGGCAGCCGCGATTCGAGAGATCGACGAGGAGCGCACCGCCGCGCTCGACTTCGATGGGGACCTCGGTGGCGATGCGCGGATCGGTGCGGCGCTCGTCGCCCTGGTAGAGGGCCCGGGCGATCAGGAGGCGCCAGGTCTCGCGGCGGGCGGGCAGTCGTACGAGCAGCTGCATGCCGTGGCGGCGCAGCCGCCGTCGCAGGGCGGGGCTGTCGTCGGAGACCGCCACGATGCGCAGCGGCAGCGCCGGATCCGTGCCGCGCGCGCGGACCGGAGCGATGTGCTCGAGTCGCCGCGAGGTCACGATCAGGAGCTCGCGAGGCGCCTCGATCCGCTCGGGGATCTGGCCGCCGCGATATCGATCGAAGGCCAGACCGCCGGCCTCGAGCACGCGGACGACGTCTTCGAGCTCGCCGTCGTCGACGAGGACGATGCCCGTCGCAGGGGTTGCCGACTTCATGGGAGGGGCTCCTCGGCGGATCGCGGGAGAGAAAGCGATCGCCTGTCGTCCCGGTCTTCGTCACACGCCCGCATCCCCTGAAGCCGTCGCTTGCGAGCGCCCGACGCCGCTTTGCCCGCTGCCCAGGGCCTGCAGCAGGATTGCGTTCGAGATGCCGGCCAGGGCGAGAGCGATCCCGACGCCGAGGACGCTCCCGTCCGCCGCGAGGGCACGCGCCGGGGCACCCGCGAAGGCCAGGGCATTGTTGAGCGCATGGGCGAGCCAGGCGGCCGCGAGGCCGTGGCGCGCCCGCAGGCAACCGAGGGAGAGGCCGAGCAGGCCGGCGACGAGGCCATGGTGGAGGTCGCCGTGGGCGAGCCCGAAGAGCAGGGCGCTGCCGAGAATCGCCGCCCGGGGACCGCCCGCCCGGCCCAGGACGGCGAACAGCAGGCCGCGAAAGAAGAGCTCTTCCCAGGTCGCCGGGACCAGGGCCTCGCGGAAGACGAGCGCTGCCCCTTCGCCGGCCCCGCCCGCGCCCGGGGTGCTCGCCGCGCCGGCCCGGGCGAGCGCCTCGGCGAGCCCGCTCGTCTCGAAGCCCGGCAGCCATCGCACCCCGCGCTCGAGCAGGGCGCTGCTGGCGACGAAGCCGGCGACGTGGAGCCCGCCGAGCGCCCCGGTGAGCGCGCGCCGACGGTGCTCTGCCGTCCTGACCGGTTCTCCGTCCATCGCCGGAGCGTACCGGCTGCCTCGGGCGGGTCGCGCCGCGTGGCTCCCCCGCACGAGCCGCTGCTACGCTCGACGCGTGTCGAAATCCGAGCTCTGCTCCTCGTTGCTGGTGGCGATGCCCCAGCTCGCCGATCCGAATTTCCGCCGTGCCGTCGTCCTGATCGTGCACCACGACGCAGACTCGACCTTCGGCCTCGTGCTCAACCGGGAGGTCGATCTGTCCGTGCGGGAGCTCTGCGAGAGCCTCGATTTCAGCTGGCACGGCAAGGCGACCGCCGAGGTCGCCTGGGGCGGTCCGGTCGAGACGAACACGGGCTGGCTGCTCTTCCAGGACGACGTCGATACCGAAATCGAGGGCGACCACGTCTCCCGCCTCGACGGCGAGCTCTGCTTCGCCGGCTCGATGGACGTGCTTCGCCAGCTCGCGCTGCATCCACCGCAGGATCTGCGGATCTTTCTCGGCTATGCGGGCTGGGGCAAGGGCCAGCTCGAGGCGGAGCTCGCGCAGGGGGCGTGGGTCGTGGCGCCGATGTCGGCGGAGATCGTCTTCGACGTGCCGTGCGACTCGATGTGGGAGCACGTGCTCCGGGCGATGCAGATCGATCCGGCGCGGCTCTTCGCCACGGCGGGTGTCCATTGATCCGCCGCCAGGGTTCGCCCTACGAGGTCCGCTGCCCGCGCTGTGACGTCAGCTTCCCGGTCGAGACGAAGCGCTGCGTCCACTGCGGCGGACCGACGGCGGCCTCCGACGCGCCGGCGCCGATCGCGATCGATCCCGGGGCGACGTCGCCCTGGATCCGGACCTCGGAAGGCGCGCCGGGCGGGGCGGGATCGGCGGGGCCGGTCGGCCCGTCGAGCGCGCCGGGCAGCGCGGGCGGCGACGCGCTCGAGGTCCCCGAAGAGGCCGCGCCGACCCTCGGCGCGACCCTCCTGCGCACCTTCGGCAGCCTCTTCTGGGTCATCGCGCTGATCGCCTTCTCGATCCTGCGCAGCTGCGGCGAGGAGTAGTCGCGTGGCGGAGCGCGAGGCGCGCGGGACCCTGTACGGCGTCATCTTCGCGCCCTTCGTGCGCAAGGTGCGCGTCGTGCTGGCGGCGAAGGGCATCGCCCATCATCACGTCAGCGTGATGCCCGGGACGATGGATGCGTCGTTTCTCGCGAAGTCGCCGCTCTCGAAGGTGCCCGTCTGGGAGGAGCCGGACTTCCTGCTCCCGGACTCGTCTGCGATCTGCGCCTATCTCGAGCGGCGGGTGCCCTCGCCTTCCGTGTATCCGTCGGATCCGCGCGCCTTCGCGTCGGCGCTCTTCTGGGAGGAGTACGCCGATACGCGGTTGGTCGAGGCGGCCGAGCCGATCTTCTACGAGCGGGTCGTGCGGCCCCACGTGCTCCGGCAGACCTGCAACGAGGAGGTCGTTCGG
>JBIPOQ010000256.1:0-5511 GCA_044379055.1 Myxococcota bacterium | reverse complement strand
GATCGCCCCGCGCCCGCCCGGCGCGCTGCAGATCGAGGAGCACGATCTCGTCGCGCTCCGCCCGGACGAGCAGGTTGCCCAGATGGAGATCGCCGTGGCACAGGCCGCTCCCGTAGAGCCGCTCGAGGGTCGAGACGAGCGCGGCGACGAGGCGCGCGCGGCGGCCCGGGTCGGCGGCGGCGAAGGCCTCGCGCAGCGGTGTGCCCTCGACGAGCTCGAGAGCGAGCAGCGCATCGCCGGACGCGAGTCGACCCCGGGCGAGGGGGCGCGGCACGGGCAGGCCCGCGGACTGCAGCGCTTCGAGCGCGCGCCACTCGCGCTCGGCCGCGGACCTGCCGAGGCGGCGCTTCAGCGCCTCGCGCAGTCGATGGCGGCCCGTCGCGAGGTGATGGGTCTTGGTCACGATCCGGCGCGGGGCGCCCGCGTCGACGCCGGTCCCGTCGTCGAGGCCCGCCGGGCCGGGGGCGAGACCCGGAGCGAGGTCGAGCGCGCGCAGCGTGCGCCGATCGTTCGCGTGGATCACCGTTCCCGCCGCCGGATCGCCGTCGAGGCGCGCGATCACGGCCGCGCGGAGCAAGCCCTCGCCTGCCTGCCAGACGATCGGAGGCGCCGCGCGCGTCACGGGCGGACCGCCGCGCCGCGCGCGGCGACGAGGCGCGCGTACTCGGCGCGCAGGGCGGCGACATGGCCGGGCCAGTGGTGGGGCGCGACCTCGCGGCGCGCGGCGTCGCCGAGCCGCTGCCGCGCCGCGGGCTCGGCGAGCGTCCGCAGCTCGGCCGCGATCGCCTCGCCGTCGAGGCGATCGACGACGCGGCAGGCGGCGGGGGAGAGCCATTCGGCGGCCCCGTTCGCCCGCGAGGTCACGATCGCGAGACCCGCCGCGGCGGCCTCGAAGGTCACGTTCGCGAAGGGGTCGTAGCGGGTCGGAAGCAGCAGGCCGTCGACCGCGGCGTAGACGATCTCGAGGTCCGTGCGCGGGCCGAGGAAGCGCACGCGGTCGCCGACGCCGGCCCGCGCGGCGCGCCTTCGCCAGGGCCCGGGATCGTCGCGGCCGGCGACCCAGAGGCGCAGCCCCGGATCGCCGACGCGGGCGATCGCCGCGAGGGCGAGCTCGAGTCCCTTGCGGCGCCAGCCGGAAGCGGGAAGGAGCCAGATCCGCTGCGCCGCCGGGTCGAGGGCGAGGCGCAGGCGCTGGCCTGCTTCGCGCTGGCGAACGGCGTCGAAGCGTTCGGTGTCCACGGCGTTCGGCAGCAGCAGGAGGCGCTCGCGGGCGACCCCGTGGCGCAGGGCGAGTCGATCGGCGACGAGCCGCGAGGCGCACTGGATGCGCTGGCCCGGATCGGCGAAGACCTGGCGTTCGACGGCGATCAGGCTGCGATGGCGGGGGAGCCAACGGCGGATGGCCCGGCCGAGCGGCGGATGGCTGCGTTCGAGGTAGTCCTCGTGGCTGCCGCCGCCGGCGCGGTAGAGGTCCTGGTGGCGCGTGCGGCTGAAGCCGTGGACGACGTCGAACGTCGGCGTGCGGGTCGCGTTCGCCGCCGCGCGGGAGAAGGCGAGGGTGCGAAACGGGCTCCGGCGGCCGGGCGCGGCGACGGGAAGGCAGGCGATCCCGTCGGCGGGCTCGGCCTCGCGGGCGAATTCGCGGGCGACGACGGTCACCTCCTCGCCCTGGCGACGGAGCTCGTGGGCCACCTGCCACGCCACGTTCTCGACACCGCCGGTGCCCGGTGCGAAGCGTTCGACGACGAGTGCGATGCGCAGGGGGGCGACCTCGAGCAGACGGCGGAGGGTATCGGCGAAACCGCCGAGCGTCATTCGCGCGCCAGGGCCCTTCGCGTCTTGACGTGTTTGGTGGGATCGCAAAGAATTCGCGCGCCCGGAGGACCGTCGCGGGCTTCGTTCGCCCCGGGTTCGTCGTCGACGAGGGACTCGGCCAGAGCCTCCGTCGCAAGCCGAGTCGGCGAATCGAGCCGGCGGATCGAGCCCGCGAGCCAGGACGGGAGGGAGTACGGCCGATGCAGGACCAGCAGAGCGGATCCGGGGGGAGTGCCGCGCCCCTCGCGATCGAGGTCGAGGGGCTCCACAAGCGTTACGGGGACCACGAGGCCGTCCGGGGCCTCTCCTTCGGCGTGCGCGCAGGCGAGGTCGTCGGGTTCCTCGGGCCTAACGGGGCGGGCAAGACGACCGTGATGCGGATCCTGACCGGCTATCTCCCGGCGACCGACGGCACGGCGCGGATCGCGGGCCACGACGTCTTCTCCGACGCGATCGCCGCGCGCCGGGCGATCGGATACCTGCCCGAGACGCCGCCCCTCTACCCCGAGATGACGCCGGCCGCCTACGTCGACTTCGTCGCGCGGTTGAAGGACGTGCCGCGGGCGAAGCGCCGGGCGGCGGTCGACCGGGCGCTCGAGCGCTGCGGGCTGACGGGTGTGCGCCGCCGCGAGATCCGCCAGCTCTCGAAGGGCTTTCGGCAACGCGTGGGCCTCGCCCAGGCGATCGTCCACGACCCGCAGGTCCTCGTGCTCGACGAGCCGACCGTCGGCCTCGATCCGATCCAGATCCGCGAGATCCGGGCGCTGATCCACGACCTCGCCGCTTCGGGCAACCAGACCGTGATCCTCTCGACGCACATCCTGCCCGAGGTCGAGGCGATCTGTCAGCGCGTGATCCTGATCGGCCGGGGCCAGAAGATTCTCGACCAGCCGCTCGCCGAGCTGACGGCCGGTGGCGTCTCGCTCGAAGAGGTCTTCACGCGGGTCATGACCCGCGACGCGAGCGACGCGCTCGAGAAGGGGGCGGCGTGAGACATACGTTCACGATCGCATCGCGGGAGATCCGCTCGCTGTTCGTCTCGCCGGTGGCGTACGTCGTGCTGACGCTCTGGTCGGTGATCGCCGGGACGTTCTTCCTCGCGAGCCTCTACGGCTTCCACGAGCAGCAGTTCCGGCTCCAGCAGCTCCAGATGCTCGACCGGCTCGAGACGCTGAATCTCAACGACCAGCTGATCGAGCCCTTCATCGGCTCGATGTGGGTGATCGTGCTCTTCCTGCTGCCGGCGATCACGATGGGCCTCGTCGCCAGCGAAAAGGCGAACGGGACCGACGAGCTGCTGCTGACGAGCCCGATCACGATCTGGGACATCGTGCTCGGGAAGTTCCTGGCGGGCGTCGAGTTCGTGACGCTGATGACGGCGATCGCGGGCTTCTTCCCGATGCTGCTCTTCTTCTACGGCGAGCCCGAGCTCGGCAAGACGCTCTCGGGAATGCTCTGCCTCTGGCTCGTCAGCGTGACCTACGTGGCGGTCGGGGTCTTCGCGTCGTCGGTGACCCGGAACCAGCTCGTCGCATTCATCTTCACCTTCGTGCTGCTCCTCATCCTCGGCATGATGCTGCCCTTCATCGTCGACATCTCGCTGTCCGGCAGCGGCGTTCCGAGCGAGTCGCCGGTGGCCGAGGTGATCCGCTGGATGGCGACCGGGAGCCACGTCGACCGCATGCTGCAGGGGCTGATCGACACGAGCGATCTCGCCTACTACGTGGTCGCCAGCGCGATCTTCCTGCTGCTCGCGAAGACCGTGATCGAATCGGCGAGGTGGCGATAGATGACCGGCATCGCAGCTCTCCTGGCCGGGCTCGGCCTGGTCGCTCTCGGCTTCGGACTCCTGACGGCGCTGCTGGCGCTGCTGCAGCCCTTCGCCGACCCGATCTGGATCGTCGGCAACCTGGTCGTCGGCGTCGTGCTGCTCGGCGCCGCGGCGTTCATGAGCCTCGACACCCTGCGCGAACGGGTCCAGTCGGGCGCCTCGCGGCGGGCCGGGCGCTACGGCTCGAGCGCGATCCTCGGCGCGGTCTTCGGCATCGGGATCCTCTGCCTGCTCGCCTTCCTCTCGGTCCGCCACGCCCACCGCTTCGACGTCAGCGAGGCCGGCGTCCATACGCTCTCCCCGCAGACGAAGGACCTGATCGCCGGCCTCGAGCAGGACGTCCAGATCACCGCCTTCTTCGCCGCGAGCGAGGCGCCGCCGGTCCGCGATCTCTTCGATCGCTACGTCTACGAGGGCAACCTCGCGGGCCAGGGGCGGATCGAGCTCGCCTTCGTCGATCCGAACGAGGCGCCGGGCATGGTCGAGGAGCTGGGCCTCACGACCGAGGACCTCGCGCAGGGCATCGTGCGCATCTCGCTCGCGTCGGGCGAGGCGCTGACCCTCTCGGATTTCAGCGAGAGTGCCGTGACGAACGCCCTGATGAAGCTCGTGAAGAGCAAGGGCAAGAAGATCTACTTCCTCGCGGGCCACAACGAGCGCGCGATCGAGCCCGGGCCGAACGACGAGCCCGAGGCCCTGCCGGGCCAGCCGCCCGCTCCGAAGAGCCCCTTCGCGACCGGGCCCGACACCCTCGGTCGCGCCGCGGACGCGCTCGTCAACGAGACCTATCAGGTCGAGAGCCTCCTGCTCGCGAGTCGCGCGGACGTGCCCGAGGACGCGGCGGCCGTCGTGATCGCGGGCCCGACGCGGATGTTCCTCGACGCGGAGCTCGCCGCCTTGAAGCGCCACGTCGAGCGGGGCGGGGCGCTCTTCGTCGGCATCGATCCGCGGGCCCAGACGAACCTCTACGGTCTGCTCGAGGGCTTCGGCGTCCGGCTCGGCGACGACGTCGTCGTCGATCGCACCCTCGCGATCTTCGGCCAGGCGACGACCCCGTTCGGCGACGCCTACGATCCCGAGCACGAGATCACCCGCGTGCTCGCGAACCCGTCGGTCTTCCCCATGGTCCGCAGCGTCGAGCTCGACCCCGCCGCCGCCGCGCGCTTCTCGATCCTGGTGCGCACCGGCAACGAGTCCTGGGCCGAGCGCGATCTCGACGCCTGGCGTGAGAACGGTCGCGCGGAGTACTCGGAGAACGACCTGCTCGGGCCCGTCCCGATCGCGGTCGCGGGGACCGTGCCGGGGGCGGTCGCCGAGGGCGACGCCGAGGCGGCGTCCGACGGACAGGCTGGCCGGCTGGTCGTGTTCGGGGATTCGGATTTCGCGTCGAACCAGTATCTCGGCACCGCGGGCAACCGCGATCTCTTCGTGAACGCCGTCAACTGGCTCGCCGGCGAGGTCGAGTCCATCAGCCTGCGGCCGAACGTCTCGCGGGCCTCGAGCTTCCAGATGTCCCAGGAGCAGTTCCGTTTCCTGCAGTACGTGTCGCTGCTCGTCGTGCCCGAGGCGATCGCCCTGGTCGGCGTGCTCGTCTGGTGGACGCGGCGCCACGCGAAGCGTGGCTAGAAGCCGAGCGAGGAGGCGAGCCAGGCGATGAATCCGCGGACCACGGGACTGCTCGCGCTGGTGGCCTGTCTGCTCGGGACTTTCGTCTACCTCTACGAGATCGAGGGCGAGGCGGGGCGCGAGGCCGCGCGCGAGACGGAGAAGCGGCTCTTCGGCGGAATCGAGGCCGACGACGTCGACGCGCTCGAGCTGACGACGATCGACGGCATCGCGGCGCGCTTCGAGCGGCAGGGCGGCGC
>JBIPOQ010000255.1:0-5538 GCA_044379055.1 Myxococcota bacterium | reverse complement strand
CGCCCTTTTCGGGCCGCCGCCCCCGCCGACGCCGGACGCTCGGCTGGGGCTGGACGGCAGGGCGCACGCCTCGGGCTTGTTTGGGGTCAGGAGTTGCGATGGCGAGCCTACGCGCCCGTTCGTGCGGAGGCGCACGCCCCCGCGAAACGACGAAGCATGTCCGCGTCTCGTCCTGCGACCTTGCGCGTCGATCGACAGAAGCTCGATCGACGTCGTCTCGTACTTTCTCGATACCAGGCACGCGCTGCGCTGATTGCTGTCCGCCGTCCCCGCACCCAGGCGAGCGACCGGCGCGGTGTCGTGGACGCGAAGTAAAGCGCAGCCGGAGCCCGCCTCAGCGCAGCGTACCGTCGAACCCGCAGCAGCCGCTGTATCCCGAAGTCCGTGCCAGGGGCGAGCCATTCGCGTCCACGGCGCCGCGCCGGTCGCGCCTTGTGCCTCCGCGACGAAGGACGTCGAGCAGCGCACCGCCCGTCAGGGGCGAGCGAGCGCGAGGACCCGCCGGGTCGCCTCCGCCGCCCGGCGTGCGACGTCGGTCGCGTCCAGGCTGGCGTGGGTCTCGTGGAAGACTTCGACGCCGATCGGTGCTCGGGAGCCGATCTGATCGAGGGCCCTCACGACCTCCACGATCGGGATCGCGCCGTCCCCCGGCATCAGCCGCCCGAGCATGCTCTCCATCATCATGTTTTCCGACGGGGCTCGCGGGGCGTCGTTCAGCTGGACGCTCCCGACGAGCGAACCGGGGACCGAGCGGAGCATCGCGAGGTCTGCACCGCCGCGGAACCAGTGCCAGGTGTCGACGAGGATCGTCGCGTTGGGTCGGCCGGTGCGGCGGACGAGGTCGAGGGCGACGGCGGCGGTCGGGATGCCGGACCAGGGGAGGAATTCGACGGTCACGACCAGACCGTGCTCGCGGGCCCGGTCGCAGACGCCGGCGAGATCCTCGGCGGCGCGGTCGAGGTCGAGGGTCCGGCCGAAGCCCTGGACGACGTTGATCGAGCGGGCGCCGAAGGCCTCGGCGATGGCGTAGAAGCCGGCCTCGGGGGTCACGGCGACCGCGGCTTCCCCCGGCTTCGGCTTCGCTTCCGGCGTCCAGTCGAGGAGCGGATCCATGTCGACGACGAGCTGGTCGTGATCGGCGAGGAGCTTTCGGATGTCGGCGTCCGAAAGGCCTTCGCCGTGGGCCTGCGTCACGTCGTCGGGCCAGAGGGTGATACCGGCATAACCCGCCTCCGCCGCGGCACGGATCTTCGCGCGGAGGGGATGGCCGAAGAGCGTTCCCGAGCAGAGGATCAGGTCGTGTTGGTCGAGGGTCTTCGTCATCAGGCAAGGCCTCCGCTCAATCGCTCGCGGTGGCACTGCCCGACGAGTCGGGCTCGGGCAGGGCGTAGGCGATCAACGCGTCGTCGGGGGGCGAGCCGAGCGGGAAATGTCCGCCCGCGGCGATCACGACGAATTGACGTCCGTCCGGGCGCAGGCGATAGGTCATCGGCGTCGCGTGGGCGGAGGTCGGGAGGAGGGTGCTCCAGAGGATCTCGCCGGTCTCGGCGTCGAAGGCGCGGAAGGTCCGGTCCATCGTCGCGCCGATGAAGACGAGGCCGCCCGCGGTCTGGATCGGACCGCCCTGATTCGGCGTGCCCCACTGGAAGAACTGCCCGAAGGCCGGCGCGAGCTCGCGCAGGTTGCCGAGGGGAACCTGCCAGCGCGTCTTGCCCGTCGCGAGGTCGATCGACGTCAGCTGGCCCCAGGGCGGGGGCGTGCACGGCATGCCCCAGGACGAGAGCAGCGGCGCCCGCAGCGTCACGTAGGGCGTGCCTTCCTGGGGTTGAGCACCGACGAGATCGGTGCCCTCGAGACTCGTCGCCTCCTCGCGCGGCACGATGCTCACGATGAACGGGTTGCGCATCGAGTTGACGACGAGCGTCCCCTGCGCGGGATCGACCGAGACCGAGCCCCAGTTGACGCCGCCGCCGAGCCCCGGGAACACGATCGAGCCTTCGCGGGACGGGGGCGTGAAGATGCCTTCGTTGCGAAGCGACGCGACGAGGCGGCGGCATTCGGAGCGGTCGATCGGGGTCAGGCCCCAGACGTCCTCGGGCGGGAGCGAATGGGGATGCAGCGGCGCGGGCAGCGTCGGGAAGGGCTGGGTCGGCGCGACATATTCGCCGTCGGCGACGCCGCCCTGGGGCACCGGCCGCTCTTCGACCGGAAAGATCGGCTCGCCGGTCAACCGATCGAGCAGGAAGATGTGGCCCATCTTCGTCGCCTGGGCGAGGGCGGGGCGGCCTGCGCCGCCGGGCGCGCCTTCGGGCTGCTCGTAGAGGACGGGCTGCGAGGCGATGTCGTAGTCCCAGAGATCGTGGTGCACGGTCTGGAAATGCCAGCGCCGCTCGCCGGTCTTCGCATCGAGGGCGACGACCGCACTCGAGAAGGCGTCGAGGCCCTGGCGCTGGCCGCCGTAGTGGTCGGGCGATGCGTTGCCGGTCGGGACGAAGACGAGGCCCTGCTCGGCGTCGGCGGAGAGCAGCGTCCAGGCGTTGGCGGTGCCGCGGGTGTAGGTCGCGCCGGCGGCGACGTCTTCGGCGGAGACCGGATCGCGATCGGCGGGGACGGGGTCCCAGGCCCAGACGAGGGCGCCGGTCCGCGTGTCGAAGGCGCGGATGACGCCGCCGGGCGAGTCGACACGCTGGCCGTCGGTGACCCAGGCGCCGGTCACGACGCGATCGCCGACGACGAGCGGCGGCGAGGTCATCGTGTACTCGCCCGGGCGCGTGTCGCCGATGCCGGTCAGCAGGCTGATCTGGCCGTTCTGCCCGAAGTCGGCACAGGGCGTCCCCGTGATCGCGTCGAGCGCGAAGAGCCGGGCGTCGAGGGTGCCCACGAAGATGCGCGAGGCACAGTCGAGGACCGGGGTCTCGGTCGGCGCCGCGTCCTGCGCAGGCTCGTCGAGGGGCGGCGCCGCGGGCGGAGTGGCGGGGGCGGAGAGGGGCGCGACGAGGGCGTGGGCGACGCCGCGGCAGACCGGGTTGTAGATGCCGTCGAGGGCGACCTGCGGATCGAAGCGCCAGCGCTCGCTGCCCTGCTCGGCGTCGATCGCGATGACCTGGTCGGTCGGCGTGCAGAAGACGAGGGCGTCGTCGACGAGGATCGGGGTCACCTGGAGCGAGATCGCCGCGCCATCGTCTCCGCTCTCGTAGCGCCAGACCTCTTCGAGCTGGCCCACGTTCTCCCGATCGATCTGGGTCAGCGGCGAATAACGCTGTCCGGCGAGGTTGCCGCTCGAATGGGTCCAGCCGGCGACGGGGCCGGAGTAGTCGATCGGGGTGGGCTCCGGGTCGGAGCAGGCGGCGAGGACGAGCAGGGAAACGACGCGGAAGAGGCGCGAGCCCCTCGAGAGGAAAAGCGGTGCGTTGCGTCCCTCTCGGTCGTATCCGAGACACCCCGTACGGCCTGCGTCCGCCGGCGTTCGATTCGCCGTCCTTGCGATCGCCTCGTCGAGTCCTGCCGAACGGCCCGCCCATCGCATGCTTCGATCCCCCTGCTTCGGGCGCGGGCCGTCGATCGGGCGACTTGCGGCGAGCTCGAGTCCGTCGGTCGTTGCCGGTCCTGCGCTGGCCGGGAGATAGCGCGTCTCGGAGCGGGTGTCCCCGGCGAGATTCGGTGCCCGAAGCAGGCTCGTTGCGCCGGGTCGTCGAGAGTACCTTGCATTGCAGGCGTCGGGAGGACAAACTCGCTCGGGTCACCACCCGAGGAGCCCTCCATGTCCGATCCCGTGCGCGCAGGCGATGCCCCGATCTCCGTCGAGGTCGAGGCCGGCAAGAGTTATTTCTGGTGCGCCTGCGGTCGCAGCGCCACGCAGCCCTTCTGCGACGGCGCGCACAAGGGGACGGGCATCGCCCCGGTCAAGTACACCGCGACCGCCAGCAAGGCCGTCTATTTCTGTACCTGCAAGGCGACGAAGAAGGCCCCGCTCTGCGACGGCTCGCACAAGCAGGGCGCCTGAGCGGCGCGGCGTCGTGAGCACGATCGCCTACCGCGACTTCTCGCATATCACGGTGCGCGTGTCGGACCTCGAGCGCGCGCTCGGCTTCTATCGCGACGGGCTCGGCCTTCGGCAGCTCTTCGACGTGCGTCTCGACGGCCCCGGGCTGGACGCGGTGACCGAGACGAAGGGCGCGCGGGGACGCATGATCGGACTGCTGGTGCCCGGCGCGGGCAAGGTCTCGATCGAGCTGATCCATTTCGAGCATCCGAAGCTCTCGCCCCCGCCCGAGGGCCGCTTCACCGGCTGGGGCAACATCTCGATCTCCGTCGCCGACATCGACGCGACGCACGTCGAGTGTGTGGCGCGTGGTCTCGCGCCCCTCTCGCCGCCCGTCGAGGTCGGGGGCGTCCGGATGTTCTTCCTGACCGATCCCGACGGCGCACGGATCGAGATCATCGAATTCTCCGGCGGCCATACGACGAGCGCCGCCTGGAACGGCGCCTGATCGGCCACGCCGTTGACCGGATCGGAGGCGCGGGAGACAATCTCGGCCATGCCGAAGTCCCCGGAGCAGGTTGGGAACGGACTCCCCGGATGGTCGGGGCTGTTCGGGCGCTCGGCCCACCCCGCGGACTGGCTACTGCCGGAGGGCGTGCGTCAGGCGAGAGGCGATGCCCTGCTGCGCGCGCGGGTGACCGTGCTCTCCTGCCTGATCGGGGGCGCGGCGATGCTGGCCGCGATCCTGGTCGCCGAAGTCGATCCGCCGCCCGCGGTGCGGGCCGCGTCGTATACGCTGGCTGCGTCCTTGCTGCTGCTTCCGGTCGCGATTCGCCGCGGACTGGCGCCGGGCATCGCGCAGCAGCTGTTGATCGGCCTGATGTGGCTCTACGCATCGGTGCTCGCGCTCGTGACGGGGGGGAAGGATACCGGCGCAGTCTTCGTCGCCACCGTCATCCCGTTCCTCGGGATCTTGTTCTCGGGCTTCCGCGTCGGCCTGGCCTGGAGTGTGTTGACGTCGGCTTCCTTCGCGGCGGTCGCGCTGGCGATCGAGCTCGGATACCGACCGCCGGTCGCGCCGAATTTCGAGTCGATCGCGAGCTTCAATCTGCTCGGCACCGTCATCTGGGTCTTCACGACCCTCGGTCTCGCCTACAGCTATGAATGGCTGCGTCGCGACGCCGAGTGGAAGCTGCGTCGAGAGAAGCAGCGTGCGGATCGCTTGCACGCCGAGCAACACGAGATCGATCGGCGCTTCCAGATCGAGCTGCGCGCGCTCGTCGACGAGCGGACCCGCGCACTCGCGGAATCGCACCGGGAGCTGCACCGAGCGGAGCGGCTCGCTTCGATCGGGACCCTCGCCGCCGGCGTCGCCCACGAGATCAACAACCCGGTCGGTGCGATCATCATCAGCACCGACTTCGCGCTCGGGAGCGCGGCCGGGCCGGAGCGCGAGGCGATTTGGCGCGACGCCCTCGAGGAGAGTCGGACCCAGGCCCAGCGATGTGCCTGGATCGTCAAGGCTCTCCTGCGTTTTTCGGCGGGCGCGCCCGGGG